>NZ_JAZHOC010000010.1:0-24306 GCF_036553575.1 Methylobacter sp. Wu1
TGTCCAATATCATCGCTTGTCTGGTGGCCTATTCCTATCAGGAGAAAAAGCCGGCTCTTCAATTACGTGAGGCTGATTTACTACCTCTTTTACAAAATGCTTAAACCGAACTCAGGTTACAATAGAGTTTGAAACTTTTTATTCAATACGCCCAAGTATTATGCGCTAGCGGCATCCTGTTTAGTAATTCTCGCCGTTCTCTCCAACTCGGCATAAACCTATCCATGTGAGCCCGAAAACGCTCGTTATGGTTTCGTTCAAGCAAATGAACCAACTCATGCACCAGAATATACTCCAAACACTCAGGGGGCTTTTTGGCTAATTCCAGATTAAACCAAATCCGTTTCGCCTGGGTGTTGCAGCTACCCCATTTTGTTTTCATCTTCTTAACACTCCAAGCTGTTATAGTGATGCCGATTGTGCTTTGCCAGCCATTGATAAGCTTTTCTACACAGACTTTCAGAGCAGCGCGGTAAAACTCGGTTAAAGCTAACGCTCTGTTTTCGACCGATGTACCCGGATTCACATAGAGATTAATTTTGCCGCGTGCGACTTTTACCTCATGGCACCCAACTCGCTCAACAACATTTAAACGATGGCGTTTCCCCCAAAGGTAATGACATTCACCACTCACCATCTCACGGTCGGACTGTCTGGGTTGATTGGCAAAATCGTTTTGCTGCTTTTTAATCCAAGGAATGCGGCTGACAACAGCCATGCGTATTGCCGTATCCGTCATAGACTCAGGTGCAGACACACGCACCTTGCCATCTGGCGGCAATACGCTGATATGCAAGTTCTTAATCGCTTTTCGGTTAATCTGTATCGTGATTGCGCCAATCTGAAGCGTTGGCATCAATGGTATTCCTTCTGGGCTTTAGCGAGTTCCATCACGCTCTGAATATCTACCTCGTAACCTTTGGTTTCCTCGCGCACAGCATTAGCGATCTCCCGCTCTTTAAAGCGATCCCCCACCCAGTCGGCTTTTTTAGTATAGCGAATAGCGCTATCGATTTTCACTGCCAACACTTCGTCACTACCAAAGTTGTCGTAAAATGCCCGTTTCGCACCTGTATCCATAGACGGTGGATAATTGGAAGTCGTCTGTTCTGGCCGAATCACTCTCTTGGAAAGTTCACGAATCCGCTCAAGATATTCTTGGTATTCAATGGCTTTTTGCCGACGTAACTCGATTAACTCATCTAACAACACCGACATCTGCTCGTAATACTTGGGGTTGACCGGGTTTTCATCCACTATGGTCTTGCGTACGTTATTTTCGATGGTTTCCGCCATCGCGTCCTGATTCTTACGGATACTCTCGGGCAGAGATTCCGTCGCCTCAAAGCCTTTTTCGACAATGAGCTCAATAAGGCCAAGCTCCTCAAAGTCCATCAGTTGTTCACTGTCGTCGGCACGGATATACATATCCAACAGGTGGCGCATGGCGGGCTCAAAGCGCTTCATATCCACCAAATCCCCGCTGGCCAGTTTTACCTCGTCGCGCACTTTTTCATAATGAGCAACTTCCAATCGAATCTTCTCGATATCCTTTACAGAAAATCCCGCATCCGGCATTTCATTAGCGATATTGGCAAAGGCTCGCAGCAGCTTGGCAACGTTCTGATACAGTGATAGGCGTAACGCTTCTTTTTCGCTGAGCTCATCCTGATTAGACCCGGATTCACCACAGAAGTAATGGATATAGTCTTCGGTATTGCGCGGCGCTTTAACCGGCTCACACAGCGCACGCACCATTTCCAACGCATTCTCCAAATCAAGGCGGGCTTGTTCCAGCCGGTCTTTCAGCAGTCCAGCAACATCTTCTTTGTCATACCCATCAAATGCCTCTTGGGTATAGTCGGTAATGGCTTTGTCCAACGAACGGAACAAATCCTTGTAGTCGATGATGTAGCCATACTCTTTATCATCGCCGTCCAGGCGGTTCACTCGGCAAATGGCCTGAAATAAATTGTGATCGGCCATTTGTTTATCAATATATAGATAGGTTGCCGAAGGTGCATCGAAACCGGTCAGCAACTTATCCACCACTATCAGCAGGCGCATCTGTCCTGGTTCTTTGATAAAGCGCTTTTTAACCTCTTTTTCAAACTCTTCAACACGACTGGCCGCGTCATCTTCCGACTGCTCAAAGTAATCAGCCAACATCTTGCGGTAAATGTCGTACTTGAATAATTTCTCAGTCAGTCCCTCACCGGTTTCCTCGCCTTTGATGCTAGTCGCGGTTGGCTGGAAACTGGTCACAATGGCGACCTTGCCCGCCAAATCCGTCTGGCTGAACATCTCATAAGCTTTACAAGCTTGGTAAACGCTGGAGCACACCAACATGGCATTGCCATAACCATCCATCAGGCGAGGCTTGGTCTCCATGTCTAACAAGATGTCGTTGACGATCTGCTGCAAGCGCGACTTGCTGGAGAGTACTTTCTGCATGGTGCCCCATTTCTGCTTAAGCTGGGTTTTGGCAAGACGCGATAGCCCCCGCGTCTTGGCCTCAAACCACTCATCAACCTTTTTCTGTGAAGTGATATGCTGGTCGATATCCCTTGCCTCATAACGTAAGTCCAGCACTACGCCATCGGCCACGGCCTCATCGAATTTGTAGGTATGAATATACGGGCCAAATACCTCCACTGATTTTTTCTTATCCTTTTTCATCAGTGGCGTACCAGTAAAACCGATAAACATCGCCTCGGGCAGAATCGACTTCATCGCTTCATGCAGCTTGCCTGATTGAGTGCGATGGCATTCATCGACAAACACAAATAAATTGCCTTTGGCTTTAAAATCCTTGGGTAACGACTTCCTTAGCTCGTCAATAAAGGCATCGGTCGCGGCATCGTCGTCGCTATCGGATTGTCGGCCAAATTTATGTACCAAGGAACACACTAGCCAAGGATTGGGCTGGTTCAGAGTAGCGACCAGGTCGGCGCCGCTTTTGGTACGGTATATCTCTTCTTCGACGCCGGTAAAGACTTTTTCGATCTGCTCATCCAACTCGGTACGGTCGGTAACAATCAGGACCCGGCTATCTTTAACGTTCTCCCGAATCCACTTTGCCAACCAGACCATGGTCAAGCTTTTACCCGAACCCTGGGTGTGCCAGATAATGCCGCCTTCATGGCGCGCCACATGTTTCTTGGCAGCTTCAATACCAAAAAACTGGTTATGGCGACAGGTTTTTTTCACGCCAGCATCAAACACGATAAAGTCGTGAATGATCTGCAAGAATCGATGCTTGTTGCAGATGCGGCTTAAATGGAAATCCAAAATATGGCTGTAGGGATGAACAACATCTTCCTTCCATTCCAGATAATACTTTTCAGGGGTTTCAATGACACCGTAACGCAAGCCTTGGGTGTCATTACCGGCCATGATCAATTGCATCGTAGTGAAGAAATTACGGATGAAATCCTTCTTTTGATTATCCAGGTTTTGACGAATGCCCTCCGACACCGACACCGAAGAGCGCTTCAGTTCCAGTACACCTAACGCAATACCGTTGACATACAAAACAATATCCGGGCGCTTTTTACTTTCGCCCTTGATGGAAACCTCTTTGGCAATGGCAAAATCGTTGGCTTCCGGATTGTTCCAATCAACCAACCATACGGTTTGATTCTGCTCGCCCGCGCCCTCCTTATCCTTCACTCCATAGCGCAACAGGCGGTAAACCTCTTTATTCGCGTAATAGAGTTTCCTCCCTTCGCCCAGCGCGGCCGCCGCATCCAATTGGCGAATAGCGCGTGCAATCAACGCATCACTCACTCTACGGTCTTTTAGCCACTGGGTTAACAACTCAACTTCGATATTTTTATTACCTGGACGATCTTGCCAATCGCCCAGATAGCGATAACCCAGCTCACGTTGAAAGAACTGAACAATACGATTTTGTGTAGCGCGTTCGCGCTGGCCTACCTGACTCAAAGCAAACTCCAGTTCAGCTAACGGTACAAAGTGGTTTTCAGATAATCATCTGTTACCACAAATTCCGGCTCCTTACCTGTCAGAGCCCGAGTCAGTGGAACAATTTTAGTTCTTACGCCCATACCTCGAAAATCGACGTAACCATAATCTCTCAACACTTCCATAATGAGCGTATTGCGCGGCGAGCGCTGTCCCGCTTTCATTTTATCAATCGTCATCGAATTCGGCAGGGCGCCAGGGCTTATCACTTCAAAGCGATCAGCATACGAGCCGACTTCAATTTCAACAAAGCGTGTCCAGTCCCGGTGTGCAAGGGCATTGATTAAGACCTCTCTCACGGCTTCTAATGGATAGAACCATTGGGTTTCCCGTCTTAACCCTTCATCTATCTCGCCAGCTTCTTGAGAAATAAAAGGGCCAATTGCGTCCATAAAGCGTTCGATGATGCCTCCATCAACCAGTGTTTTGCCTGAGTCATCTATATCCCAACGTCCGACCATCGGCCCGTCTAAAATTTCATCCAGTGCCGCCTGATATTCTTTGTCTTGGCCTTTAAATGCCATGACACGCAACCCGGCTTGTTTCAAATACCGGCGTGGACTCTTTCCAAACAACACCAACCCAGCGATGGTACAACAAATATTTCCAGCTGCTTCGGTAAGAAAACTCAGTCCCAATAACCGAGCCTGCCACGCTTCGGGCGAGTTTGGAATGTCTGGGTCTCGCAGAATATCTTTCAAGTAATTGTTTAACCGCACCTCATCCAAGCAACTCATATCGGTACGCGGCACTGGCATAACTTCCGTATGCAACATAC
This sequence comes from Methylobacter sp. Wu1, assembly GCF_036553575.1. NCBI lineage: Bacteria > Pseudomonadati > Pseudomonadota > Gammaproteobacteria > Methylococcales > Methylococcaceae > Methylobacter > Methylobacter sp. Wu1. The sequence goes on from NZ_JAZHOC010000010.1 coordinate 4,766, forward strand.
CGCCCAGCTCGAACAAACGCATTTGCTGTTCTCGGGTTGCAAGTCGTGAAGTCGAACCGACACGAATATAGATTTCCTCTTTACCTCGGTCGCGCACCACGTAGGGCTTTGAAATGCCTTGGGGGAAGCTGATCACCGCAATAGATTTTTCTTCATCCAGCTTTATTTCTTCATAAAAGGGCAGAATCAGCGGATGAATTTTGTCCTGCATGACATTCATCACCCACTCTTCAAGGTTCGGACGCTGAATGCCGCTCACAGTGCCGTCATCTTCAACTCCCAATAACAGCTTGCCCCCTTGGAAATTAGCCATCGCAACCACTTCCTTGGCCAATTGTTCAGGGCGAATATCATCCCGCTTAAACTCAACACCTGAGTTTTCTCCATTAGCAATAATTTCCAATAATTCTGTTTTCAGCATATCGCTCTCCTAAGATGACGGCGCCTATTCAAAGCCGTATTTCTCGCGGCGTTGATTGAACGCACTTTTACCGCCTTCCAGTATCTCCGCCGCTAACTGTTGAATCGCAGGGACATCGATAGCGCCTTGCTGTTCGGGCAAAATACGTCCTTTATTATCGTCCACGCTCAACACGCCAATCCATTCTGCGTCACCGAACACAGGAATATTGGCATTATGCGTGGCGAACAGAAATTGCCGCGTTAGCTTGGCTCTGCGTAGTTCAGACACAATGCGCTCGGCAATAAAAGCGTTATCCAAGTTATCTTCCGGCTGATCAAGAATAAGCGGATCTTGATTATCGAGCAGCAAGAGATGTAAAACAGCCGTACATTGCTGACCCGTAGATAAATCATCAATTGGCCGGAAATGCGCTTCTTGTTCGCCATGAGCCACATTAAGCTCGATTGCCATAGTATCGGGCAGGATAAGCTCTTCCAGTTGCAATAACTGGCTTTCAGTCATGCGGCACAATGCCTGAGCAACCGCAGGCGTGATTCCCCAATCGGCTTGTTTGAGTGCCTGCTCGCCTTCGCGAATAGTCGCTGCCAAGTTAGCCGGGGAAAAATCGCCCTCTATGACCCAGGCCAATCTTTTGGCTCCCACACCATCCAAGTTGCATCCCGCAAGGAAATTGACGAATGTCTGCCGATTACCCTCACTTCGCAACGTTAAACGTACTTTTTGTTCCAGCTTGCGGTTTAAGCGCTTGACTGAATTCTGCATAGCACTGGATCGCGCACTGGTTTCCTGTGCTAATTCCAGTAAAAGCTTCTTACGTTGGCTATAGAGCTCATCGATCTGGGCTTGCCTGTTTTGCAATGTAATTTGTTTGGGTCTGATTTGCTCAATCTGTTTGAGTAGCGATTGATACTCGGCCCCAATCTGGCGGCCTGTTTTACCCTGACTGGCCGGTATTTCTTTAAAGGCACTTTCAAGCATCTGTTCTTCATCGGCAATCTCACGTTGTAACTGTTGCTGAAGCGGCAACAGCCCGGTGGTCGCCAGAGTCTTCATTTGCACTAACTCTGAAATTGCCTGTGTCAGTTTGTTGATTAGCTGTTCCAGCAAAACCCGTTGTTGTCTAAGCAGATCAGCATGAGGTAACTCATCCAAAGCGGCATCACTTAGAAAAGTGGTATCGGGTAAGCTGTCGCCTAAAACAGCAATTGCCACATCAACACGGTCTATTTCTTCTAGGATGCGTTCGCCGAGCTGCTTTTCTTTCTCCAGCTTGGGAATAATCCTTAGCTTTTCGTCGAGCCCCAGGGTCTGAAACTGCCGCGCCTGATCTTGTAGCTTGGGTAAACGTTCAACATCGGCTTCAACTTCCGATTTCTGTTGTAATGCACGACGAATCGCTTCCCGATTGTCTTTTAGCCTACTCAATACCTTTTCAATCGTTGTATCGAAGTTGGCGTGATCACCCTCTAAAAAGCGTTCAACCAGCTGGTTTCGACTTTGCGGGTCGCGGGTCATCTCGTAGATTTCGTTTTGCCCATAGAGCTCGATCCCCGGCAACAGATCAATCGGTTGGTAAGGCGAGACATTGCCTTGCTCATCAACAACAAACGGCTGATTTCCCCACTTGCGGCTGACTTTGAATTTTCGCCCATGCATGGCGGCAGAGCGTATTGTCAACTCAACGCTTCCACTTTCCTTGCCCAAGTTGTTTTTTAAAATTGCGTCATATTTAGACTTCGCCTCTTTCCCAAAAGGCTCAAGGTCAAGTGCGAAACGGATACATTCCAGGAACGTCGATTTACCGGTGCCTCGGCCGCCGATCACGGCGTTCAGATGTTCCGACAGTTCAATATCCACGCCATCCAGATAACCGCCGACAAAGCGCACACGCTGAATAGCGGAGGCATAGTTCTCGGGCTTGTCAGAATTCAATCGAACCCGCGATCCTGCATCCAGAAAAGCTTGTTTAAACGAGGCAAAGCAGGGCCTGGTCATCTTGATCAAGCAAGAAGCGCCAGGGCTTTTAATGTCTTCCGGCTTAGCGACATCCGCGGCATTGATAGCCGCCATTTCGCGTTCACGGCGGTAAGCTTCATCCTTATTTTTAAAAGCTCGGTAATACAAAATCTCGGGAGCTTCTTTTAAATCTTCGATAGAACCGGGTATCTGTGCCGCCAATAACCATTTATGTTGCCATACGTGATTCATTCGGCGTTTCAGCACGCCGTCATCATTAGTGCTATGAGCAGCGAAAATAAAACCGCCAATCTCGTTGATTTTATCAATCAACTGAATCGCCGTAAGATTGGTTGGCGGCACACCATTCTGCGGGTCGAGCAAATCCAAACGACCAAGTATCCGATCAAGCTCCGTCGATGTCTTGCCTTCATCAAACAGACAAACAAAGTGGATTTTCTCACTGGACGCGATCTCAAAACCGGGGAACACCACAATGCCATTTTGAGAAAAGAGGTTTCTCAGCTTGTCCACGCCATCCACCGAACCATGATCGGCCAAGCCCACCACTTCAATACCTGCCTCGAGCGCGGCTGTCAGCAGTTGCTGGTTATAGTCATCTTCAGACAACTCCTGCTGCCCGCCACGATATTTAATGTAGCCCGCCGGATTAACCTGCAAGGCGCACTTAAAAAAGCGCGCTTTGGTATAGATAATTCTTCCGTTTAACTCAGACATTCGCGGACCTCCTTTTGGGCTGGTTTAACTAATCGCGTCTTCCCCGTCAGCAATTCCTGCATCATGCCTTGCTTGATTTGGCGGGTTTTGACGAGGCGTTTTTGTAGAGCTTGGATTTCAGCGTCCATGTTGGACAGGATGGCTGCGATGGCGGTTTGTTCTTCTTTGTTTTTTGGACTTGGTATTAGATATTTTTGAATTGCACTAAAAGGAACTCGTCTATGACCGGCGCTTCCAACCATCTCAGATTCAAGTGCAATTCTAAAACTGTTACGAGTAGTCCAGAAATAAATAAATCGTGCATCAGAGTTTTCTTTAGCCCTAAGAACATGAAACTCTGTGCTTCCATATCCTACTTGGGTTGGCAATGAGTCAGTATGACAGCCTTTACCATTTTCAAAACATGGTGTTATTTTTGCGACTAGAACATCACCCTTTTCAAAGTAAGTAAAACCACTCTTAATATCACTGAATTTGATTAATGTTGTATTAGATAGCTGCGCATTTTCTGTTACATCTTGCATTCCTACGAAAGAGACAGTATCAGATAATTTTAATGTTTTTCTCGTGAGAATTGCCCCAAACAAATTACTGAAATGTATACAGTCCCAATCCTCCGGAATCTCCCCCAACTCACTTTGCTTATAACCCTTGGGCGCACTATCTTCGTGCAGGGCGAATTGTGGCAAGCGGGTGCGGCCGGTGAGGAGTTGCTGCATGGTGGCGGTTTTGATGGCCTGTTTTTTGGCAATCAGTTTTTCCAGCTCGCTAACCAGCGCATCAGCATCGGACAGGGCATTAGCGATGGCGGTTTGTTCTTCCTTGCCTTTGGGAAAAGGAACTTCAAAATGAAGTAAATCGCCAACATTGATGTGCTTCATTGTTGTACCCGTTTCTAACTCTTTTAGCCTTAGCCTCACTAGAGAAGAATTGAGCAGATAGGCAAAATATTTTGGATCGTAATTAGGCTTGAACCGATTAATGATTAAAGCATGGCAATTAGACCCCTCCAACTCTGGCGGGACAATTGTTACAAGACCTACATCACCGGTTTGTACCATCAAAATATCACCTGACCTTAAACAGGACTTTATATTTTTCTTGTGAAACTCAGGCGTGACTTTCTTGATTCCATTGAAATTAAAGCCGTTTTCTTCAACGTTATAACCCTGAATATAAGTAATACCTTCATGGCTATCTGTGTAATGTGTTTTGGCTATTCCGACAAACCCATTTGTCATCAGGTTTGTTAATTTAGACATCGGTAACACATCCCAATCGCTCGGAATAATCCCCACTTCCGTGTTCTTATAGCCAGCGGGCTCCGCTGGTGCTGCAACTCCTGCCAAATAGCTAGCACTCGCTTCGGCTAATTGATTGCTTGCAGTCATAGCGCCCACTCCAAGCCCATCACCTTCAAGTGACCGGCGACTTTATCGCTCAGCACATTTACCGATTGAGTGATGGCGGGCAACGGCTCGGCATAACGTACCTCCAGTTCTCTGACACGGTTGGCCAGTTGCTGGATGACTCGCTCGATTTCCGCTTCAATATTGGCTTGTAAAGTAGCAAGCCATTTGTCTTCCACGATCAGCGTTTTAACCTCGTCTTCGTTCAAGCAGGCATACTGTTTAAAGACCGCCAAATCCAATGCCTCCTGATGTTCCTTCAGAGATTTTTTGGCTTCGGCCTCGGCGAACAGGGTTTGCGCTTGTTTTAGCGTGGCTATTTCGTCGGCGTCGGTCGCTAGTTTTAAACGCGCCTTGACGCTGGCGGCAGTCACCTTGTCTTTGTCGTTCAGCGCCTCGCTCAACAGCCCATCATCGCCGCTGTTTTCCTCGATATAGCTTTCCAGTTCCTGAGTCGCGGCATCGAGATCGGCTTGAATTTGATCGATGATGGCTTGTTCGGCTTTGAAATAGCGAGCCACCGTCAGCGACGGCGGGATCAGTTCGGCCTTGTATTTGCTTTTGTTAATCACCAGATCGGGCGTTTCCTTGAACTTTTCGCCTTTGTTGACAACCAGTTCGCGCAGGATTTTACCGGCCTGCCAGCCGTCTTGCACCAGCACATAGACATCGTCTTGCATGACCTCGGCCCAATAATCCATCAGGATTTGGTAGATGTCATATTTGCTCAGCAAAGGGATATCGGCGTAGGCTTGCAACAAGTCTTCGCTGATGCGGTGGATGATCACCTTAGGCTGCTGGCCTACTTGAATGTCATGCAATGCCGCACGTTCACACCAGTCTGTAAACGGCTGGAGGCTTTGCTGGGCAAAGGCGGTGAATTCGGGATGATTCAGAATCGTGGCTTTCACCTGGGAAGCCGCGATCAACGCCTTGCTGTAACCGGGGCGATGTCCGGCAAACAGGGTGTTGCGCAGGCTGGGGAACACCCGCCAATAACTCGCCAGTGCATCGATATCGCGGTTGGGAATGCCGCCTTGCAGGTGGGCGCTTAAATCGTGCAAGTCTTCCGGCTCGCTGATGTCGATATAGCGCGGGATGTTCAGGTTGTAGTCGTTGGCGGCGATCTCGCTCAAGGCCACCCTACGGCTGTAGCGCGGCAAGATCAGCTGTTTGGTGAAGACATCGACGATTTTGTGAATATCCTGCGCGCGCAGACGGTTTTTATTGCCGTCTTTCATGAAGCCTTTGCTCGCATCGATCATAAAAATACCGTTGCGATGCACGGCATGTTCTTTATCGATGACGATGATGCAAGCCGGAATGCCGGTGCCATAGAACAGGTTGGCTGGCAGGCCGATAATGCCTTTGATGTAGCCTTGCTTGATCAGGTTTTCGCGGATGCGCGCTTCGGCATTGCCGCGAAACAGCACGCCATGCGGCAAAATCACTGCGCCCTTGCCGGTACTTTTCAGGCTTTTGATAATGTGCAGCAAAAAGGTGTAGTCGCCGTTTTTCTCCGGCGGAATGCCCCAAACGAAACGGCCAAACTCGTCTTCCTGCGGGTTGATGCCACTGGTCCAGTTTTTATTGGAAAACGGCGGGTTGGCGACGGCGAAATCAAAGGTTTTCAGTTTACCATTGGTGTCTTTCCACTGCGGATCGGCAATAGTGTTACCCTTCCAGATTTTGGCGGTGGCGTTGTTGTGCAGAATCATGTTCATGCGCGCCAATGCGCTGGTGGCATTGTCCATTTCCTGGCCGAAAATGGTCAGGCCACGAGGCGCTTCGTCGCTGGCTTTTAATAACAGAGAGCCGGAACCGCAGGTAGGATCGTAGACGGTGGCATCCTGCGGCGTATCTTTGTTAATGCCGATGACTTTGGCGAGAATGCGCGAGACTTCCGCCGGGGTATAAAACTGGCCTTTGGACTTGCCCGATTCGGTGGCGAAGTGGCGCATCAGATATTCGTAGGCATCGCCCAGCAGGTCGTCGCCATCCGCACGGTTGGCGGATAAGTCCAGCCCTTCAAAAATACCGATCAGCTTGGACAGGCGGTCGATCATTTCCTTGCCTTTACCGAGCTTGTCCTCGTCGTTAAAATCGGCCACATCAATGACGCCTTTGAGATCGTTCTCTTCAGCGAGGGCGCTAATGATCTTGTTGATCTTTTCGCCGATTTCTTTATCGCCCTTTAGGGCCACCATATCGTCAAAGCTGGCGCCTTGCGGCACCACGATCATTCCGTATGGGTCACCCTTGTACTTGTCGGACACATATTTCATAAACAACATGGTCAGCACATAGTCTTTGTACTGGCTGGCATCCATACCGCCGCGCAGTTCGTCGCAGCTTGCCCAGAGAGAGGAATAAAGTTCGGTTTTTTTAATGGCCATGTTGGGCGGTTTCCTTTAATTTGGTTGTCGCATCCCCTTGAGCCGGTACGCGCTCTAACAATTCATTCAGTTCACAATCAAACAATACGCAAAGCTTATCCAGTGCGTCTAAATCCACTTTTTGCGCGGTTTCTTTGTAAAGCAAGGTGACTGTGTTGCGTCTGAGACCGGTTTCCCTGATCACATCGGCAATGCGCATTTTGTGTTCGCCCATTAAGCGGGCAAGGTGGCAGCGGATCATGCCTGTTTCTCCATTCGTCTCACTTTATAGATACGCCAAAAGGTGAATTGGCGTTTTATGGTGGAATGCTCAAATAGGGATACCCTAACAGAGTTTTTGTTATTGATAAATAATTCAAGATGAAATGGAATTTTTTAACCTGATTTAACCTGAATTTGGGATAAAAAAGAGAAGGGAGGTGGTTGTTATCACTGATATGGGGCGGCTGTAGGGTCGAATTCATTCGACCCGGAGCGCAGCACAGTGCCAGTGCGAATACCCGCAAGGGGCGCAAGTGAATTCGCACCTACGCGCGGGTCGATCGGCTACTCTTTCTTCATGAGGCTTAAACCGAATTGAGGTTAATTTACAGACAATCCTCGCAGTTTGTGTCTCAGTAAAACAGTATTTAAATTTTTGCCATAAAAAAATCCGGCCAGCATTTAATCATGCATAACCGGACTTAAAAAGTTTTCAACTTTAATGTGTTAATTTCAAGCTTTAATGTAACAGTTCAATCTTTATTGTTTGGTTTCAAACTTTATTGTTCGTCCAAAACAGGCGATTTAAGCCGCCCAAAACCCTATTCCACTGTCACCGATTTTGCCAGATTCCTAGGCTGATCGACATCGGTGCCTTTCAGCACGGCGACATGATAGGCCAGCAGCTGCAGCGGTACGGCATAAACAATAGGCGCCGTTTCATTCTCGACTTGCGGCACTTTGATGATCTGGACATTCTCGCTGCTTTCGGACGCCAGCGTCTCATCCATGAAAACGATCAGCTGGCCGCCGCGCGCACTGACTTCCTGCATATTGGATTTCAGTTTTTCCAACAGGCTGTTGTTCGGCGCTACGGTAATGACCGGCATGTCAGCGTCTATCAGCGCCAAGGGTCCATGCTTCAATTCGCCTGCCGGATAAGCTTCGGCGTGAATATAGGAAATTTCCTTGAGTTTTAGTGAGCCTTCCATCGCGATCGGGTAATGCGTGCCTCTGCCGAGGAACAGTGCATGCTGTTTCTCCGCGAATTGTTCCGATAATGCCTTGATTTGCTCATTCAACTGCAAGACCTGTTCAATTTTTTCAGGCAGGCTGAATAATTCGGACGTTATCTTCTGCTCAAGTTTCTCCGTCAGTGCAAATCGCCTGCCGACAGCGATAACCAGCAGCATCAGCGCCACCAGCTGGGTGGTGAAGGCTTTGGTCGAGGCCACGCCGATCTCAGCACCGGCCCGTGTCATTAACACCAGGTCGGATTCTCTGATCAGCGAGCTTTCCGGCACGTTGCAAACGGCTAATGAATACTTCGCGCCCAGTTTTTTCGCCTCCTGCAGCGCGGCCAGCGTATCGGCCGTTTCACCGGATTGCGAAATCGTGACAATCAGGGTGTCCTCCGACAATACCGGATGCCTGTAGCGGAATTCGCTGGCGACTTCGATATTGCATGGCACGCGGGCCAGTTTCTCAAACCAGTAGCGCGCCACCAGTCCGGCGTGGTAACTGGTTCCGCAAGCCAGGATTTGCACGGATTTCACCTTATCGAAAATATCCCCGGCATTATGTCCGATTGAACTCTCTTCCAGCCGGTTGTTGATGAATCGGCCTTCCAGTGTTTCCGAGATGGCCCAGGGCTGCTCATAAACTTCCTTCAGCATGTAATGGCGATATTCGCCTTTATCGACAGAGTCGATTTTCAGCTGGCTGGTTTTGATAGGGCGATTGACGATGTTGTCATTGGCATCGTAGATAACGACCTTGTCTATCGTTATCTCGGCTATATCGCCGTCTTCCAGAAAAATAAACCGTTGCGTGACCGGCAGCAGGGCGGCGACATCCGATGCGATGAAATATTCGCCAATGCCGACGCCGATCACCAGAGGGCTGCCTTTTCGGCAGGCAATCAGCGTATCGGGATAATCGATACTCATGATGCCCAAGGCATAGGCGCCTTCGAATTTTTTCACGGTCTTCTGGACGGCATTTAATAGGCCAGTCGAGGTCTCCAGAGCGTCGTAAATTTCATGAACGACGACTTCGGTATCGGTTTCCGACGTGAACTTGTAGCCTTTTTCCAGTTGAAGACTGCGTAATCGCTCGTGGTTTTCGATAATGCCGTTATGAACCACGGCCACTTTGTTGCCGCTGACATGCGGGTGGGCATTGGCCGTGCTCGGTTTGCCGTGAGTTGCCCATCGGGTATGGGCTATGCCGATGTTGCCGGCGATAGGATCGGCCTGCAGCAAGGCTTCCAGGCCTTTTACCTTCCCCAGTTCCCGTTTCCGGTATATTTCCCGTCCGCTTATGACCGCCAGCCCTGCCGAGTCGTATCCGCGGTATTCCAACCGCTTCAATCCCTCTAATAAGATAGGGACTACACTCCGCTGCGCTACACCACCTACAATTCCACACATATTATTTTTCCTCGACAATTATTCCTGACATTGTACAAACTCCTGCAACCATCAGTCGCGTTTAACGGGCCGTTGCCATCCCTCTATAGTCGTTTGTCTTGCCCTGCCCAAGGTCAATTGATTCTCAGGGGCATCTCTAGTGATCGTGGAGCCGGCGCCTATGGTAGCGTTTTTGCCGACCGTTACCGGGGCGACCAGCTGGGTATTGGAGCCGATAAAAGCGCCGTCTCCAATGGTTGTTCGAAACTTGTTCACGCCGTCATAATTGCAGGTAATGGTTCCGGCGCCGATATTTACCTTGCTGCCTACGGTCGTATCGCCGATATAGCTTAAGTGATTGATCTTGCTGCCGGCCGCGACCGATGATTTTTTGATTTCCACGAAATTACCGATATGCACATCTTCGGCCAGGACACTTTCCGGTCTCAATCTGGCATAAGGGCCGATTCTGCTGCCGTTCCCTATGACGGCGTTTTCTATGACGCATAAATCGAGAATCTCAACATTATCGCCAATGGTGGAGTTTTTTATATGCGTATTAGCACCTATTTTGACATGGCTGCCGATGCTGTTTTTGCCTTCCAGAATCACATTGACATCGATTTCGATATCCTGGCCCAGCGTTTCTATCGAGCCGCGCAGATCGAACCGGGCCGGGTCTCTTAATGTAACGCCCCGTTCCATGAGTTTATTGGCCTGCTCCTGCTGATAGACGCGCTCCAGGTGGCTGAGCTGTATGCGGTTGTTTACGCCCAACACTTCATCGACTGTTTCGGGCTGACTCGTTACGATAGCAACGCCATCGGCGACGGCCATTTCAATGATATCCGTTAAATAGTATTCGCCTTGCGCATTGCTGTTATTCAACTGGTTCAGCCATTTTTTCAGTTTATTGCCGGGTATCGCCATGATGCCGGTGTTGACTTCATTGATCAGTTTCTCTTGAGCGTCGGCGTCTTTTTCTTCGACAATCCTGATGACTTGACCCGCTGCATTTCTGACTATCCGGCCGTAACCGGTCGGGTTTTCGAGATTGACGGTCAGCAAGGCGAGCGCTTGCTCATTGACGCTGGAAATCAGCTTTTTGACTGATGACAGTTTCAGCAAAGGCACATCGCCATAGAGAATCAGCACCTTGTCCGCGTCCGATATCAGATGACTGACTTGCTGCACGGCATGGCCCGTGCCCAGCTGTTCCTTTTGTTCTATCCAGACGGCATCCAGATCGCTGAGCGTTTCTCTTACCAGTTCGGCGCCATGGCCATAGACAATTTTGATGCTGTTGTTTTCCAGCTGCCTGCTCATGTCGTAGACATGCTTCAGCAAAGGCTTATCGGCAATTTTATGCAGTATTTTGGGCAGCTCTGAACGCATACGCGTCCCTTTGCCGGCTGCCAGAATGATAGTCTTAATTTTCATGTTTATATTCCTTTAGATAAAAAACCGGATAACGCGGCTTAAGCTACTTAAGCTTTCAGATCGTCCAAGCCCTGTTTTCTTTTATGTGTCGCGCGTTTTTAAGCCTATCCAATGCTCTTAATTTGATTCCAGCCTCGAGCAATTGCGCCTGAGACTATGGCTTACGAAATTATAATCGTAAAAATTTCTTAAAATAAAAAAAAACCCGATAACGTGAACACGTTAACGGGTTTTTCTAGGCCTAAGCCAGTTATTTTTATCCGCCGCGCTTTCTCAGCCTGTCCAGTGTTCTCAGCTGCATCATCGCTTCAAGCAATTGCGCCTGGGCTGTTGCATAATCAATCTTGCTGGATTTGTCAGCCAGAGCTTCTTCAGCTCTATGTTTGGCTTCCAGGGCGGCCGCTTCATCAATATCTTTCGCTCTAATTGCCGTATCAGCCAGAATGGTAACCACATGAGGCTGCACTTCCAGAATGCCGCCTGATACATAGAACGGATAACTTTCTTTATCGCTCACTTTAACCCGCACTTCGCCGGGCTTCAGTCTTGATATTAATGGAGCATGACGTGGGGTAATACCCACTTCGCCAAGTTCAGCCGGAGCAAATACCATTTCCGCTAATCCGGAAAATATCTCCTTTTCTGCACTTACGATGTCTACATGTACGGTCATGGTCATTGTCGGGTTACCTGTTTCAATCTCTCCCGGCAATTGAACCGGGAGATACATCTATAAAGTATGGAGGCTTACTTCATGCCTTTCGCTTTTTCAAGCGCTTCGTCAATGGTGCCGACCATGTAGAAAGCTTGTTCAGGGATATTGTCGTATTCGCCGTCAATAATGCCTTTGAAGCCCGCGATAGTATCTTTCAGTGAAACATATTTGCCCGGTGAGCCGGTAAATACTTCAGCAACGAAGAAAGGCTGAGACAGGAAGCGCTGGATTTTACGCGCTCTGGCCACCGTCAGCTTGTCTTCTTCCGACAACTCGTCCATACCCAGGATCGCGATAATGTCTCTCAGCTCTTTATAGCGTTGCAGAGTACCTTGGACCTTACGAGCCACGTCATAGTGCTCCTGGCCGATAACCAGCGGATCGAGCTGGCGGCTGGTTGAATCGAGAGGATCGATCGCAGGATAAATACCCAGCTCGGCAATCTGACGAGACAATACGACAGTCGCATCCAAGTGCGCGAACGTGGTTGCAGGCGACGGGTCGGTCAAGTCGTCCGCAGGTACGTAAACGGCCTGGATAGAGGTAATAGAGCCGGTTTTCGTTGAGGTAATACGTTCCTGCAACACACCCATCTCTTCCGCCAATGTCGGCTGATAACCTACCGCAGAAGGCATACGGCCTAACAATGCCGATACCTCGGTACCTGCCAGGGTATAACGGTAAATGTTGTCAACGAAGAACAGCACGTCGCGGCCTTCGTCACGGAAATATTCCGCCATGGTCAAACCGGTCAGCGCCACACGCAATCTGTTTCCGGGCGGCTCGTTCATCTGACCGTAAACCAGCGATACTTTGTCGATAACGTTTGAATCGGTCATTTCGTGATAGAAGTCATTACCTTCACGAGTACGCTCACCCACGCCGGCGAATACGGAATAACCGCTGTGCTCGATCGCGATGTTACGGATCAGTTCCATCATGTTAACGGTCTTGCCTACGCCGGCACCACCGAATAATCCGACTTTACCGCCTTTACTGAATGGGCAGACCAGATCGATAACCTTGATGCCGGTTTCCAGCAATTCATTGGCCGCCGCTTGTTGATCATAAGACGGCGCACTACGATGGATGCCCCATTTCTGTTTTTCACCGATAGGGCCTTTTTCATCGATAGGCTGACCCAGGACGTTCATAATACGGCCTAAGGTTTCCTGTCCGACCGGCACTGAAATGGGTGCATTGGTGTTGCTAACGGTCAAGCCTCTGCTTAAGCCATCGGTGCTACCCATCGCAATCGATCTGACTACACCGTCACCCAATTGCTGTTGCACTTCCAATACCAGGTCTTTTCCTTCTACATTTAATGCATCATATACTTTGGGCAGTGCTTCACGCGGGAATTCCACGTCAACAACCGCACCAATAATCTGAACGATTTTACCCGAACTCATTGAGTTGTCCTCTTATAATTTGTGTCGTTTTTGCTTGGGCTTAAAGGCTTAAACAGCTGCGGCACCGGCAACAATTTCTGAAATTTCCTGCGTGATAGCGGCCTGTCTGGCTTTGTTGTAAACCAGCTGCAGCTCGCCGATAAGATTGCCGGCATTATCCGAAGCGCTCTTCATGGCGACCATTCTGGCAGCCTGCTCACAGGCATTGTTTTCAACCAGGCCTTGGTAGACGATCGACTCGATATAACGGGTCAGCAAGTGATCCAGAACTTCCTTGGCATCGGGCTCATAAATATAATCCCAATGACCGCTCAGGCTTTCTTCGATCTCTTCCGCTACTACAGGCAGCAACTTTTCAACAGTTGGTCTTTGGGTCATGGTATTCACGAATTCATTGTATACGACATACAATTCATCGATAGTGCCCTGCTCATAAGCATCCAACATGATTTTAATGATGCCGACGATATCCTGCAGGTGCGGAGTGTCACCCAGTTTGGAAACCTGTCCGACCATGTTCGTTTTCAGATTGCCAAAAAAGCCGGCAGCCTTTGTGCCAATCGTACAAACGTCTACATCAATGTTTGCTTTGTCCCATTGCGATAACTGTGTCAGCGTTTTTCTGAACAAGTTTGAATTCAGACCGCCGCACAAGCCCCTGTCAGAGCTTATTACAATGATCCCAACCCGCTTAACCTCACGCTTAATGAGAAAAGAGTGTTTATATTCCGGATTGGCATGGGCCAGATGCTTGATGATCCGGCCGATTTTTTGGGAATATGGACGTGTTGCCTGCATTCTGTCTTTTGTTTTACGCATTTTACTCGCCGCAACCATCTCCATTGCCCGAGTGATCTTTTGAGTATTCTTGATACTCGCAATCTTTGTGCGTATTTCTTTACCAACAGCCATTTGAAGACCCTTTTACCAACTATGAGTTTTGATGAAAGTTTGAATAGCAGTCAGCATACCCTGCCTGATTTCATCGTTAAAATCGCCAGTTGCATTAATGGTACTCATTAATTCTGCATGTTCTGACTTCATGTACGACTGTAAAGCAGCTTCAAAATCAAGGACTTTGTTAACTTCTACGTTATCCAGGAAACCTTCGTTGGCAGCAAACAGTGAAACCGCCATTTGTGCGACCGACATTGGTGAATACTGATTTTGCTTCATCAATTCAGTCACGCGTTGGCCGCGTTCGATCTGCTTACGGGTGCTTTCATCCAGATCCGATGCAAACTGAGCGAAAGCCGCCAGCTCACGGTATTGAGCCAAGTCAAGACGGATACCGCCGCCCAATTTCTTGATGATCTTGGTCTGTGCCGCACCGCCTACACGCGATACCGATAAACCGGCGTTAACCGCAGGACGGATACCGGAGTTGAACAAGTCGGTTTCAAGGAAAATCTGACCGTCGGTAATGGAAATTACGTTGGTCGGTACGAAAGCCGATACGTCGCCGCCTTGGGTTTCGATGATAGGCAAGGCTGTCAATGAACCGGTTTTACCTTTCACTTTGCCGCCAGTCAGTTTTTCAACTTCATCGGCGTTGATACGTGCCGCTCTTTCCAGCAAACGAGAGTGCAAGTAGAACACGTCGCCAGGATACGCTTCACGTCCCGGTGGACGACGCAGCAACAAAGACACCTGACGATAAGCCCAGGCTTGTTTGGTCAAGTCGTCATAAATGATCAGCGCATCTTCACCGCGGTCTCTGAAGTATTCCCCCATTGAGCAACCGGTGTAAGGCGCAATGAATTGTAACGCGGCTGATTCAGAAGCAGATGCGGCAACGATAATAGTGTGTTCCATCGCGCCATGCTCTTCCAGTTTGCGCACAACGTTGGCAATGGATGAACGTTTTTGGCCGATAGCGACATAGATACATTTGATGCCGGTGCCTTTTTGGTTGATGATCGCATCAACCGCGATGGCGGTTTTACCGGTTTGTCTGTCGCCGATGATTAACTCACGCTGGCCGCGGCCGACAGGAATCATCGCATCGATGGATTTCAAGCCTATTTGGACAGGTTGATCGACTGATTGACGTGCAATAACGCCGGGAGCGATTTTTTCAATTGGCGAGCTTTCTGTGGTTTCAATGGCGCCTTTGCCATCGATAGGATTGCCAAGCGCATCAACAACGCGGCCCAGAAGCGCTTCACCAACCGGTACTTCCAGAATTCTACCGGTGCATTTTACGGTATCGCCTTCAGAGATGTGCTGGTATGAACCTAATACCACCGCACCGACTGAATCTCTTTCAAGGTTAAGCGCCATCCCGTAGGTATTGCCAGGGAACTCCAACATCTCGCCCTGCATAGCTTCAGAAAGACCATGTATTCTTACAATACCGTCAGTCACGCTGACTACAGTACCTTCTGTATGGGCTTCGGCGCTCAGGTCGAAGTTTTCGATCTTCTTTTTAATCAGATCACTTATTTCAGATGGGTTTAATTGCATGTTCTGTTTCTCACTCTAGATTTAGAGCCTTTTTGCTAATTGTTGAAGCTGGCCTTTGATGGATCCGTCAATTACTCTGTCGCCTGCCCGCACCAGAACGCCGCCGATCAAGGATTTATCCACGGTTGCGTTCATATGAACTTTTTTGCTCAGTGTCTTTTCCAGTTTTGAAGCGAACTTCTGCTTTTCTTCTTTGGAGAACGGATAAGCAGTCACTACTTCAACATCGATATAACCTTCATCGTCCGCTTTATATGCTTCAAAAATTTCCGCAATGTAAGGCAGTAAAGTCAATCGATTGTTTTGAACAAGCAATTTCAGAAAATTCGCACTCTCTCCATCAACTTGTCCCTGGCAGATATCAAGCATCAGTGCTGATAACCTTTCTTTAGTTACTTTGGGGTTATCCACTACAACAGAAATTTCTTTATCACTCAGGACAGCCGACATAAATGCCAAACTTTGCGACCATTTAGCCGTCGTATTGGTTTCTTTGGCTCTCTTAAATACTGCCGCTGCGTAAGGCCTTGCCAATGTTGCCAGTTCGCTCATTATGCTTAACCTAGTTGATTAGAGACTTTGCTGATGATGTCTTGGTGTTTGGCTTTATCGATTTCCGCATTCAGAATCTGTTCTGCTACGCTCACCGCCAAAGCCGCCACTTCTTGACGCAAACCTTCTTTAGCCTGTTGCATTTCTTGCTCAATTTGCGCCTGAGCTGCCAAAATCATACGTTCGCCTTCTTTTTTAGCGATTTCTTTTGATTCTTCGACAATTTCATTAGCACGTTTCTGAGCCAGATTAACAATCTCGGAAGATTGTTCTTTAGCTTCTTTTAAAACGTTCTTGGCTTTTTTCTCAGCCAGTTGCATTTCTTCCTGACCTTTTTCAGCCGCAGCCAAACCGTCAGCGATTTTCTTCTTGCGTTCTTCTAAAGAGTCAAATAAAGGTGGCCATACGTACTTCATGGTAAACCATACCAGAAGTGCAAATGTAATCATTTGCCCAATCAGAGTAGCATTGATACTCACGATGCGTTCCTCTTGTTGCGATTAAATTTAGACAGCTTCAATTAACCAGCTGCGGCGGCTTGTACAGCAGACAGGAATGGGTTAGCGAATGTGAAGAACAGCGCCAAACCAACACCAATCATGGTTACCGCGTCCAACAGACCCGCAACGATGAACATTTTAACTTGCAGCATAGGAACCATTTCTGGTTGACGAGCTGCGCCTTCCAGGAATTTTCCACCCAGCAGACCGAAACCGATAGCGGTTCCCAAAGCACCCAGACCTAGAACCAGACCAACTGCAACAGCAGTCATACCTTGTACATCAGCAATTAAAGATGCAATTTCCATGATACCTCCAAACGTAGTATTGATATAAAGTTGAAAAAATTAGTGGTCTTCGTGCGCCATACTCAGGTAAACGATCGTCAATACCATGAATATGAATGCCTGAAGCGTGATAATCAGAATATGGAACACCGCCCATGGGAAACTCAATAAGGGTTGAATATACCAAGGCAGCAAGGCAATCAAAATAAAGATCAATTCGCCGGCATACAGGTTACCGAACAAACGAAGTGCCAGAGAGATAGGTTTTGCTATTTCTTCGACGACTTTCAACAGCAGGTTAAACGGCAGCATCCATGGCCCGAAAGGTTGAAACATCAATTCCTTGGCAAAGCCCCAAGGGCCTTTTATTTTGATACTGTAGAAGATAATTAAGCAGAAAACTGAGATCGACATGGCGAATGTCGCATTCAGATCCGTACTGGGAACGACGCGCAGGTATTCGATGCCCATCAACGAACCGATCAACGGCAGAATATCAACCGGGAACAAGTCCATGAAGTTCCACAGGAATACCCAGCAGAATATCGTCAATGCCAGCGGCGCAATCAGTTTGCTGTGACCGTGGAAGCTGTCTTTAACCTGGGTGTCTACAAATTCAACCAGCATTTCTGCAAAATTTTGCACCAGCCCCGGCACACCGGCTGTCGCTCTCTCGGCGGCCATCTTGAAAAACCAGATGAACAAACCGCCTAACACTGCAGAGAAAAATAAGGTATCAAGATGTAATGTCCAAAATCCCTCGCCCACTTTTAGCGAAGTCAAATGGTGAATAATATATCCGGTTGCACCTTCGGCGGCATGAGCTTCGGTAGCCATCGTTCCTCTCTAATTAAAAAATGATTGTTCAGCGCATGATGAGCGCAAACCAAAAAGCTGATAATGCTGACACATAGCCAGCTAACAGCGGTAATATTTCTATATCGGGGATTTGAAAAATCATGATGAACAGCGCAGCTGTTAACAATAACTTTCCCGATTCTCCAGCATAAAAAGACCGTACGATCTTTTTAGGCTCCTGCCCTGCGGCTCTTTGAATACGCAAAGCAAAATAAAGGTTAGGAATAAAAGCTGCTGCTCCGCCCAAGGCAGGCGATAAGGCTTTTTGCCATCCCCCAAAAACTGCAAATCCGGCTGTTGTTATTATTATTATAAGTATCTGATAACTTAAGATCTTACCGACAGTCTTTTCATTTTTCGCTGTCATGCTCAAGCTCCAAACACAATAGCCGCACGATTATAGCTATGGGTCTTCATTAAATCAAGGAAGTTCGAAAAACCTTTACAAAATTATGGTTATTGTTTTTCGTCTTTTTGCCTGCCGAGTTATCTGATCTGCTCGAGAATTCCATCCAGTTCTTCAAGGCTGGAGTAAGCAATGACCAGCTTGCCGGTACCGTTTTCCTTATGATTGATAAATACCTTGGCGCCCAATTTTGCCGTCAAGTCTTCCTGTAGGCGCAGTGTATCTTTATCGATAATCTTGACCTTTTGTATTTTCGGCTCAGCATGAGCATCTTTAACCAGGCGCTCCGCCGCTCTTACCGTCAAACCTTCATTGGCAATCTTATGGGCTGCAGCGACCTGCTTGACGCCATCCAACGACAGCAGCGCTCTTGCATGACCCATTTCCAGTTGCCCGTTGGCTAACAATTTCTTTACCTCAGGCTGCAGTTCCATCAATCTCAACAGATTGGTGATGGTAGTCCGCGATTTGCCGACGGCATCGGCGATTTGCTGATGCGTCATGGCAAATTCATCCAGTAGCCTTTTTAACGCATCCGCTTCTTCCAGAGGATTCAGGTCCTCTCTCTGAATATTTTCAATCAGCGCAATCGCCATGGCCGCGCGGTCATCTATTTCCTTGATAACCACCGGCACTTGCTGCAAGCCTGCCAATTGCGCCGCGCGCCAGCGGCGCTCGCCGGCAATGATTTCGTATTTTTCCTGGGCAATTTTTCGCACAACAACTGGCTGTATTATCCCTTGCGCCTTGATAGAGTCGGCCAACTCCTGCAGCTTTTCAGGATTGATATCTTTTCTCGGCTGATACTTGCCGCGCTGCATATATTCTATTGGCAGCGTCTGAATCTGTTGCTTTCCCTCTTTAGCGGAAACATCGCCTAACAAGGCATCCAGACCCCGACCTAATCCACGTTTTTTTAAAGTCATGCGTTCTTCTTTATTAATCGTTTTTGGCCGCCTGCGCGATGCTCGACCTGGCCACTCGCAATATTACCCATATAGCTGGCTGAACAATCCTGGCCAGCTGCTGCTTTTTGGCCTTGCCAAATCAGTCTATTTCGAAACGACGGACCATTAGCTCAAACTCATCGAGCAAGCTTATTAAAGATTCAGCCTCTTCCAGAAGATGGCTGTTTTCCCGTTGAATATTTTTAATCAAGGCTGCCGCTATGACCGCCTGACTGTCAATTTCGTCAGCAGTCGCAGGCGCCTGCTGTTTTTCAGCGGCGGCAGGCGTTTGTTTGGCTCTCGGCAACTGCTCCCTGCGTTGCTCTATCTCCTGCTTCCCTGCAGTCGTCGGCAACTGCTCCCTGCGTTGCTCTATCTCCTGCTTCCCTGCAGTCGTCGGCAACTGCTCCCTGCGTTGCTCTA
>NZ_JAZHOC010000049.1:0-93323 GCF_036553575.1 Methylobacter sp. Wu1
TGCAGCTCAGCCATGACTTTCGTCAATGCGGCTGTCAGAGTCGTTTTGCCATGGTCAACGTGACCGATGGTGCCTACGTTTACGTGTGGCTTAGTACGTGTAAATTTTTCTTTGGCCATTTAATACGCCTTTAACAATCAATATCACAACTGGAGCCCATAACCGGATTTGAACCGGTGACCTCTTCCTTACCAAGGAAGTGCTCTACCTCCTGAGCTATATGGGCCTAATACAGAAAATTTGGAGCGGGTGATGGGAATCGAACCCACGTGATCAGCTTGGAAGGCTGGAGTTCTACCATTGAACTACACCCGCAGATTTCTTTTAATTGATGATGGTGGAGGGGGGAGGATTCGAACCTCCGAAGGTAGAACCGGCAGATTTACAGTCTGATCCCTTTGGCCGCTCGGGAACCCCTCCGATATCGGATAAGTCAACTATTATCTTGGAACAATGACAACTTGTCAACTTTTTTATTTGGAAATTTTATTTTTCACTGACACACCCAGCATATTAGGCGTGCAATTTATTCATCACAGCCGCGACGTCACCAGCCACTAACTTATCCATACACGCAATCCCTGCATCAATGGCTGAATTAATTAACTCCCACTCACTCTTTGAAGGAGATCCCAGCACATAGTCAGCAACAACCTTCCCTACACTCGGCCGACCAATACCTATCCTTAACCTACAAAACTCTCTTGAGCCCAGATGAGCAATAATATCTTTTAAACCATTATGCCCTGCATGTCCGCCGCCCTTTTTCAGCTTGACGATACCCGCATCAAGATCCAGTTCATCATGAACAACCAAAATCTCTTCCGGCATTATTTTATAATAACGCACAATCTTACCGACAGATTGCCCACTACGATTCATGAAGGTTTCAGGCTTTAAAAGCACCACCTTCCCCATCGAAGCATTATACTCAGAGAGCAGCCCTTGAAATCTGGGCTCACTCACCCAAACACAGCCGAATTTAGATGCCAGTTCATCCAAAAACAAAAACCCGGCATTATGCCGGGTTTTTTCATATTGTCGCCCAGGATTACCCAGCCCAACTACAAGTTTAATCACCCGCTGTTTTTAAGCTTCTGATGATTCTTCAGCACTACTTCTCGAAGCCATCATAGACACCACAGGCAAATCATGCTCAGGCCCGTGCGATAACGCCACAATTTCCACTCCAGCCGGCAGAACTAAGTCAGAGAGATGAATCGACTCACCAATATCCAGATTAGCCAAATTCACTTCAATATATTCTGGCAAAGCAGAAGGTAAGCATGTAACCTCCACATCAACCATAGAGTGAGTAGCAACCCCACCCTTTTTGCCGCCTATCGAAGTATCTTCATTGATAAAATGCAAAGGCACATGCACCTTAAGAACCTCTGACATACTCACACGCTGAAAATCCAAGTGGAGAACCTGAACCTTAGCAGGATGACGCTGAACACCTTTCAAAATGGCTTTTTCTGTTTTTCCATCAACAGTAACATCAAGAACATGAGAGTAAACCGCCTCATGCGCCAAATGCTTAACAACTTCGTTGTGACTCAACAACAGCATTTGAGGCTCACCATGCCCACCGTATATCACCGCAGGAACCTTACCTTGACGACGCACGCTTCTTGCTGCGCTTTTACCTGATTGCCCACGACTTTCGGCAACAAACTCAAATACGTTAGACATCTTTCCTCTCAACTCCGTGCCTTCAAGCACACACATTAAATTATATCAATCGACATAAAGTGAACTAACCGATTCACCTACTGCTATACGCCTTATAGTCTCAGCCAACATTTCAGCAACACTCAATTGCCTTATCTTACCCAAGCTGATCGCTTCTTGACTTAATGGTATAGTATCGGTAACAACCAGCTCATCAAGTTCCGAACCATAGAGGTTTTTCATGGCCTTACCTGAAAGCACAGCATGCGTGCAGTAAGCAACCACCTTTATCGCCCCATGCTTTTTTAGCGCATCCGCTGCATGACATAAAGTGCCCGCAGTATCAACCAAGTCATCAATCAATACACAGGTGCGCCCATTAACATCACCAATAATATGCATAACCTCTGCAACGTTAGCCTTTGGCCTGCGCTTATCAATGATTGCAAGATCAGCATCGTCCAATCGTTTAGCAAGGGCACGCGCCCTAACTACACCCCCCACATCCGGCGAGACAACAATCAGATCTTTATATTTCTGCCGCCACACATCACCGAGAAGAATTGGCGACGAATACACATTATCAACTGGTATATCAAAAAAACCCTGGATCTGATCAGCATGCAAATCAACAGTCAGAACCCTGTTGGCGCCCGCCTGTTCGATCATCCTGGCAACCAACTTCGCACTGATAGGCACCCGAGCCGATCGCGATCTTCTATCCTGCCTGGCATAACCATAATATGGCATGACAGCAGTAATCCGTGACGCTGACGCCCTCTTAAGCGCATCAATCATCACAAGCAATTCCATTAAGTTTTCATTTGTAGGCGAACAGGTCGGCTGAATAACAAAAACATCCTTACCCCGGACGTTCTCCTCTATTTCTACCGCAACCTCACCATCGCTAAATCTACCGACAGTCGCCATACCAAGGCGCATATTGAGCTTTCTTACTATACCTTCAGACAAAGCCAGGTTAGCATTTCCAGAAAACACCATCATAGAGGTGTCACTCATTCAAGCACTCCCAAACTGAATTTAACTTAGTGGAGGTAAATGGCTGGGCCGCAAGGATTCGAACCTTGGTATGCGGGGATCAAAACCCCGTGCCTTACCGCTTGGCGACGGCCCAATAATCAAGATGTATACTTACCAAACTTCAGCTTTGAAAACAGTGGCGACTCATTAACTCCCTTAGCCAGATAAACCTGCCACTTATCTTTAAGCGACTTATAGGCATCAACTGCAGCATCTTCCGAATCAAATTGCGCAAAAATACAAGCACCTGTTCCGGTCAGCCTTGCCTCAGAAAAACCAGACAAATCAACCAAAGCATCTTTAACAGACTGGTAACGCTCACGAACCACACCAAGACAATCATTTTGATGCTGGCCCGCTATAAAGTCGCCTATTGTGATTGATTTACTATTTCTTGTCAAATCTTTTGCTGAAAATATTTCTTTTGTATTCACATGACAATCAGGCTTAATAATCACAACCCATTGTTCTGGAATATCTATTTTTTCAAGTTTTTCACCGACACCTTCTGCCCAGGAGGAATAGCCATACACAAATATCGGAACATCAGCCCCCAAAGCCAGACCTAACGTCATCAACTTATCAGTTGTCAAACCTAGGCTCCACAATTCATTCAGCACCACTAAAGTAGTAGCAGCATCAGAGCTTCCTCCACCCAAACCACCACCCATAGGCAAGTTCTTCTCCACCTCAATGCACACTCCATGAGTGCATCCGGTCTCTGCCTTCAATAAATTTGCTGCTTTAATGGTTAAATCATCTAACTCGGGAACACCGGGAATAGCTTTATGCAAACTGACTCGCCCATCCTCAACCGGGCGAAAGGTTATCCAATCGCATAGATCCACAAATTGAAATACAGTTTGTAACAGATGATAGCCATCTTCTCTTTGACCAGTAATGCGTAACATCAAATTTAATTTTGCCGGCGCCGGCCATTTCTCCATCCATGCGGACTGCTTATTTTGCTTTTGCGACATCTAAATCCCAACGATCTACGATTAACTTTAATTTGACTTGATCATTTGTTACTGTGATTTTACGCGGCATAATCTCACCTTCTGCGCGCTGCATTTCTTTGTATTCGCTATGCCATCCCGCCTGCCTGAAACCGTCACCAACTTCTTCAAATTCCCGGGAAGGCTCGGGCAACCCCACAACCCAGTACCGAAGCGAATGCACAGGCACAAAGATACCTAACTGTTGATTAATAAATTCTTCCGACCTTGCTGAAGACTCTACTTTTCCATCTCCGCGATCAACAGTCACAAAATCGTTCACCAGCCGGATAAGCATGGCGCCCTGCCCCAACGGTCCAGATAGTTTTATTTTTTCTTCGCCAGGCTCATGCTCCCAACTTATATTTGCGGTCCAGGAATCGTTATGCCCTGAGACAGCCAAACGCCCATCAAAAGCCCACTGTTTCAACTTATAAAGATGAGCTCTTCCAGCCTTCGAGTAATACCCGCCAGGCTCAACTGGAACAACGGAACAGGCCGACATTAATAGGGACAAACAACCACAAATAAAAAGCTTTGCTTTAAAACGTGACACAACTATTCCGCAGTGTTTAGTACTCTTTGTTGAAAATCCAATAGATCTTCATCTTCCGGGGCATCTTTAATGGCTTTAGTAAATATTTTTCTCGCTTCAGATTTTCTATTTAAAGCCCACAAAACCTCGGCAAGATGCGCCGCTATTTCACCTTCCTGCCTTTTTGCATAGGCCTTCTGAAGGTAAAACAAGGCTTGCTCAGTATTTCCTAGCTTAAATTGCAACCATCCATAACTATCCATAATAACTGCCTCGTCCGGCTGCAGCCTAAGCGCTTTCTCCAGATATTTTTCAGCTTCAGCGTAACGATCAGTTTTTTCCGCCAAGGTATATCCTAAAGCATTTAGCGCTTCGGCATTATCAGGATCTTCAGCCAGTATTTTTTTTAGATCGACTTCCAATATATCCAATCTGTTGAGGCGCTCAGCCATCAATGCCCGGGTATATAACAATTCTTTCTGCCCAGGCATATCGGCCAACGCATTTGTTAATAGATTAAACGCTTGCTCATATTGCTTTTGTTGATTATAAAGCTCGGCCTGAATCAGAATGAGCCGCAGCTTCTGTTTTGGAAACTGACTCCGCAAACTGTTGAGCCTGGAATTAGCTTCATCAAATTGATTATCTTTTGCAAGCAATGAAATCGCGGAAATCTCTGCATCGAGAACAAAAGGCCCATCCTTTACCTTATCAAACCAAGCCATAGCCTTTTTCGTGTTCTTGCGTTTTTCTTCTATTTTACCCAGATAAAAGCTGGCTTGGGATTGCCACTCCGGCTGCTCCAGCAATTTTTTTAAAATATCCTCAGCCTTATTATCTCTACTTAACTGCAAATGCACCAATGCCAAGGCGAACTGGCTTTCAGCATCATTTGGATTAGCAGAAATTATGCCTTGATAAACTTCACCGGCCTCTTCATATTTTTCTGCTTTTATTAAAACCTGCGCCAATAATTTTTTGATTTTATCATTTTCCGGATACTTGGCGACCGCCTTCTCCAGCAATTTTGCCGCAGTATTCAGATCGCCTGAAGAGGCCGAGATCTGAGCCTGAAAAATCTGCGCTTTATCCCAATCAGGCTGCACATCCAAAGCTTGCTGTATTTTCGTTTTAGCCAAATCAGTATTTTTCATCTGCATGGCCAACAATGACTGTACAAAATAGACTTCAGCCTGATTTTGATGACGCAGAGATAACGCATCCAACACATCATACAAGAAAGAGACCTTATTTTCCTTTTCCAGCGCAACCGCCAATTCCAGCATTGAATTCTCAAAACCGGCAGGATCAATTATCAGCAATTTATCCACATGCTCAACGGCAACTTGTTTATCACCCGCTCTTAAAGCCGATAATGCAGCAATTTTTCTGGCTGTTATATTATTGGGATCTTGAGACAACCATAAGGAAACAGCCTCGTTTGTCTTATTGCTGTCTTTCATATACATAGCGATTTTTGCAGCTCTCTCAGCAAATCGCGGGTCGTTGGTACGCTTGGCAGCCTCCATATAACCTTCCAGCGCAATCTCATATTGTCCTCTTTGCCCAGCAAGTTCTGCCGCCAATAACATATACATCACATCAGGATCGATCTCCGTTTTTGTACTGCCGGGCTGAGCTTCTCCCTTTGTTTGGGATATTTTGACAGGCTCAACAGACTCCTCCTGCGAATTAAGCTTATCCTGCGAACCAGCACAGCCATTAAGCAAGACCAGAGTTAGCACTGAAAACAATCTAAAAATCACCACGCAATCGTCCTATTTATCACTCAGTAGATATAAGTTAATAGATTATCAGAAAAATCAGCTGATTCAGACAGTTGATTTATTCGATTTGGATAAAGCCGTTATATTTCTTTAGAATAAGCCCTCATAATATACTTTGAATTTACCTGAAAGCCATCCGGTCTCAGTAATTGTGTATAGCTGTGGACGTGTTGGCTACAGCAAAGTTCCTGATCGACTGTGTCGATGGCAAGATAAAAATCACTGTATAAAAATATTATTATAGTACTCTAGAACACATAAACTCTTAACCATCGATACCATGACACTTCTTGCAGTAGGGATTAATTACAATACCGCCCCGGTTTCCATCCGGGAGCGCCTGGCATTCCCTGCCGAAATTCTGGAATCATCGCTACAGGAATTATGGCACCTGAAAGAAATCAGTGAAGCCGCGATTCTTTCAACCTGTAACCGGACCGAGTTTTACTGCAAATCATCCACGGCAAACAAGCAGATTCTGATTGATTGGGTTGCCGAAAGCAGAAATATCGACCCGGCAGAGCTTACGCCTTACCTGTATTGCCATACTGACAGCCAACTGATCCGCCATATGTTTCGGGTCGCATGCGGCCTAGATTCAATGATACTAGGCGAACCGCAAATTCTCGGGCAGATGAAAACAGCTTATCAGGCAGCCTATGAAGCTGGAACTTTAGGAAAACAGCTAGGTAAGCTTTTTCAATACACATTTTCAGCAGCCAAGAAAGTCCGCACAGATACGGCTATCGGCTCCAGCCCGGTATCGGTGGCTTTTGCAGCTGTCCAGCTGGCACAGCAAATCTTTGACAAACTCAGCGAACAAACTGCCTTGCTGATTGGTGCCGGCGAAACCATCGAATTGGCAGCCCGCCATCTGTCACAACAGGGCATAGGCCGCATTATTGTCGCTAATCGCACATACGATAAAGCCCATACTTTAGCTTCCCAGTTCAACGGTTATGCTATCGCCTTATCCGAACTGCCCACTCATCTGGCTGAAGCTGACATTGTCATCTCATCAACGGCCAGCCAGCTGCCGATCCTTGGCAAAGGCAGTGTCGAAAGCGCGATCAAGAAACGCAAACATAAGCCCGTTTTCATGGTAGATCTGGCCGTTCCGCGCGATATCGAAGCTGAAGTAGAGCAGCTCAGAGATGTCTATCTTTATACGATTGACGATCTGCAGAACACTATAGACCAGAACATGAACTCGCGCCGCCAGGCCGCGGAACAGGCCGAAGAAATTATTGACACACAAGTGGGCTATTTTTTAGCCTGGTTACGCTCACAAGGCGCGCAATCAACTATCCGCGATTATCGTCATCAAGCTGAACAAATGCGTGATGAAGCTCTGCAAAAAGCATTGGCATTGTTAAAGAACGGCACTTCACCTGAAGAAACTTTGAGCCGGCTCGCTTACAGCCTGACCAATAAACTGATACATACGCCCAGCATTCAAATCAGAGAAGCCGGCGAGAACGAAAGACATGATCTGGTTGCCGCTGCCCGCGAAATTTTTAAATTAAAACAGACTCAATGAAACCATCCATACAACATAAACTCGAAAATTTGTGCGAACGCTACGATGAAATCGCGGCGCTGCTCTCCGACCCGGAAGTTCAAGGCAATCAAAATAAATTTCGTTCACTGAGCCAGGAGTATGCCCAAATCAACCCGATCGTTGATTGCTACAAGCGCTATCAAAAAGCGCTGGACGCGCTGGCTTCCGCCAAGGAAATGGCCAACGACATTGATCCGGAACTGCGCGAAATGGCCAAGGAAGAGGTTATTGAAGCGGAAAATCAGATAGAAGCGCTGGAACATGAACTGCAAATTCTATTGCTGCCTAAAGACCCCAACGATAACCGCAACATTTTTCTGGAAGTCCGGGCAGGAACCGGTGGTGATGAAGCGGCCATTTTCTCGGGCGATCTGGCGCGCATGTACCAACGCTTTGCTGAAAGGAAAGGCTGGAGAACCGAAATCATCAGCGAGAGTCCCGGCGATCACGGCGGCTACAAGGAAGTCATTCTGCGCGTTTCCGGGCAGGACGTTTACTCCCAGCTAAAATTCGAATCCGGCGCGCACCGTGTACAACGGGTGCCTGAAACCGAATCGCAAGGCCGTATTCATACCTCCGCCTGCACTATCGCTGTCATGCCCGAAGTCGAAGAAATTGATGCTTTTGATATCAATCCGGCCGACCTGCGAGTCGACACGTATCGTGCATCAGGCGCCGGCGGTCAGCACGTTAACCGTACCGAATCAGCAATTCGTATCACCCACATCCCAACCGGTGTCGTAGTCGAATGCCAGGACGAACGTTCACAACACAAAAACCGCGCCCGAGCCATGTCTTTGCTGCAATCGCGTCTTTTAGCCGCCGAACAGGAAAAACACCACGCCGAACAGGCAGCGACTCGAAAACTGCAAGTCGGCAGCGGCGACC
Source organism: Methylobacter sp. Wu1 (assembly GCF_036553575.1). Lineage (NCBI taxonomy): Bacteria > Pseudomonadati > Pseudomonadota > Gammaproteobacteria > Methylococcales > Methylococcaceae > Methylobacter > Methylobacter sp. Wu1. Next base: position 8,485 of record NZ_JAZHOC010000049.1, read on the forward strand.
GCTCCGAGCGTATCCGCACTTATAACTATCCGCAAGGCCGGCTAACTGACCACAGGATCAATCTGACCCTCTATAAACTTGAAGACATCATGGAAGGAGGCCTTGAGCAGGTCATCCAGCCGCTGATCAGTGAACACCAGGCGGAATTACTGACTCAACTGGGCGAAGAGTAGGCCGGATGCACAGCATCAAATCCGCGCTGGCTGATGCAGTCGACGCGCTGGCATCCATCTCCGACTCCGCGTTGCTGGATGCTGAGGTTTTACTGTGTCATGTCCTTCAAAAAGAACGCTCTTATCTGCGAACCTGGCCCGATAAACTGTTAGAACCTGAACAGCTGGAACAATTCTGGACATCGATTGAAAAACGACGAAAAGGCATGCCTGTTGCTTATCTTATCGGCCATCGTGAATTCTGGTCGCGCGATTTCCACGTCTCGCCGGACGTGCTGATCCCGCGCCCGGACACCGAACTGCTCGTAGAGCTTGGATTGGAGCTCATACCACCTGATAAACCCTTCAATCTTATAGACCTGGGAACCGGCTCCGGCATTATCGCCGTCACACTGGCCGCCGAGCGTCCTCATGCTCAAGTCATAGCAACCGATTTCAGTCCGGCAGCGCTAAAAATAGCCGAGCATAATGCCCAACAACACCACATCGCCAACATTCGCTTTTACCAGAGCGACTGGTTTGACAATGTGCCCAACATCCAATTCGATCTGGTGATCAGCAATCCACCTTATATTGCCGAAGACGATAGCCATCTACAGGAAGGTGATGTCCGGTTTGAGCCGCAAACCGCCCTAATCGCCGCCCAGCAAGGACTCAGAGATATAGAGATTATAGCGGACGGGGCGCGTGGCCGCTTGAAACCTCAAGGGCATTTACTGATCGAACATGGCTACAACCAGCAACATCAGATACAAACAATCTTTAAAGGCTTGGGCTATGATAAGGTGCAAACCTATCAGGATTTGTCAGGGCAACCGCGCGTCACCTACGGCCAATGGAATAAATAAGCCCGCCGATTTTAACTTTTACTTTACTCATCTTATGATGCAAGAAGAAATCCATATTCCACGCAAAATCACCAACCAGTTACTGCATCTCGCGCAGCAATCCCCCGACCAGGAAGTCTGCGGTCTTATCGGCAGTAAAAATGGCCTGCCGATTCACTGCTATCCGATCAACAACATTGCAGAACAGTCTGGACAGCGTTTTCAACTGGATCCATCGCAACAAATCGCCGCCATGGCCGCTATGCGCGATCAGGGCGAAGCGCTTTTCGCCATCTATCATTCGCACCCAAGCGCGCCGGCCCAACCGTCAGCTATTGACCTGGAATGGGCGGCTTACCCGGACGCGCTGTATCTGATTATTTCATTAAACACGAAAGGCATTCTGGAAATGCGCGGCTTCAGGATAGAACAGCAATCTGCCAGAGAAATCGCGCTGGCGTTGAGCGAAGACTAAACCTTGTCTTGTTCAATCCCGGTTTTGCCGTTGATACGGGCAGCAGTAGCCTTTCATGCCGAGATCCAAAAGCTGTTGACCGGCTTCCGGCCAATTGAACCGATGCCGAAATGTGCCGGACATGACTGTTAAAGCACAGATGCCCGGCACATTTCATAAGACAGAGCTTATTTCAACTTATCCTTCAGCATTTTATTCACTTCGCCGGGATTGGCCTTGCCCTGCATCTCTTTCATGACCTGACCGACAAAAAAGCCGAACACTTTGTCTTTACCGCTACGATATTGCTCAACCTGCTCCGGGTTATTGGCGATGACCTTGTCGATAATGGCTTCTATCGCGCCGGTATCGGTAATCTGCTTTAAGCCTTTGGCTTCGATAATCTCATCGGCTGAAGCCGTGCCTTGCCACATCTCCTCAAACACCTGCTTGGCGATTTTTCCCGAAATCGTGTTGTCGCTGATACGCGCCAGCAATCCGGCCAAACGTTCGTGGCTGACCGGCGAATCAGTGATTTCCAATCCAGACCGGTTAAGCGCGGCCGAGAGATCGCCCGTTACCCAATTGGCACAAATTCTTGCTTCACAGGCCGATTCTTTCACCACAGCCTCAAAATAATCGGCCAACGGACGCGAGGAAGTCAGTATTGCGGTGCTTTCGTCATCCAAGCCGTATTGATCCTTGAAGCGCTGCTTTTTCGCATCCGGCAATTCGGGCATTGTCGCTTTGACTTGCGCTTTAAACGCCTCATCGACAACCACGGGCAACAGGTCCGGATCGGGGAAATACCGGTAATCGTTGGCCTCTTCCTTGCTGCGCATGGAGCGGGTCTGATCCTTGTCTGCATCATAAAGCCGTGTTTCCTGGACTACCTCGCCGCCGCTCTCGATCAGATCGATCTGGCGCTCAATTTCGTAATTGATGGCCTTCTCGACAAACCTGAACGAGTTGATATTCTTGATTTCGGCACGCGTGCCGAACGCTTGCTGGCCTTTGGGCCGCACCGACACGTTGGCATCACAACGGAATGAACCCTCCTGCATATTGCCGTCGCAAATGCCCAGGTAGCGCACCAGCTCATGCAGTTTTCTCATGTAGGCGACCGCTTCTTTCGCCGAGCGCATATCCGGCTCGGACACGATCTCCAGCAATGGCATGCCGGCACGGTTTAAGTCGATACCGGTCAAGCCATGAAAATCCTCGTGCAGCGATTTACCGGCATCTTCTTCAAGATGCGCGCGCGTCACACCGACGCGTTTTTTGACGCCATCCACGTCAATATCCAGATGCCCAAGACCTACGATAGGCAACTCAAACTGGCTGATTTGATAGCCCTTAGGCAAGTCCGGATAAAAATAGTTTTTTCTGGCGAAAACCGAATACGGTGCAACTTCCGCTTCAATAGCCAGGCCGAACAGTACCGCCATGCGTACGGCTTCTTCGTTCAGAACCGGCAAAACACCGGGCAGACCCAGATCGACCGCGCAAGCCTGTGTATTAGGCTCTGCGCCGTAAGCTGTCGAGGCGCCGGAAAAAATTTTAGATTTTGTGGCGAGTTGCGTATGAATTTCCAACCCGATCACTGCTTCCCATTCCATGATTTTCCCCTTTACTCAAAACCTTTAGGACTTTGTTGATGCCAATCGGTAACCTGCTGATATTGATGGGCAATATTCAACAACCGGTGTTCCTCGAAATAATTGCCGATGATCTGCAGGCCCACCGGTTTACCGACGACGCCGACTGGTATGGACATGGCCGGCAATCCGGCGAGGTTGATGGCAATGGTATAGATATCGGATAAATACATCTCGATTGGATTGCCGATTTTCTCGCCTATGCCGAAAGCGGCAGACGGCGCCACCGGCCCCATGATCACATCGACTTCCGACAAGGCCTTTTTAAAGTCATCACTGATTAAGCGGCGAACCTTCTGAGCCTTGATATAGTAGGCATCATAATAGCCGGCCGATAGCGCATAGGTTCCCATCAGAATCCTGCGCTTGACTTCCTTGCCGAAGCCTTCGCCGCGCGAGCGCGTATAGAGATCCATTAGATCTTCCGGATTGGCGCAACGGTAGCCGTAGCGTACACCGTCAAAGCGGGAAAGGTTGGCTGAACATTCGGCCGACGCGATAACGTAATAAGCCGGAATGGCCAGCTTCAGATTAGGCATCGAAACTTCCTTGATATGCGCGCCCAGTTTCCGGTATTCATTGACGGTGGCTTCGATAACGGCGGCAACGTCACTGTTGAGCCCGGCGCCGAAAAACTCTTTCGGCAGCCCGATTTTGAGTCCTTCGATAGAATTATTCAGCTCCGCCCGATAATCAGGCACCGGCAAATCGACACTGGTTGAATCCCGCTCATCGAACCCTGCCATCACCTGCAGCATGATAGCCGCATCTTCGGCGCTACGCGCCATGGGGCCGCCTTGATCCAGGCTGGACGCATAAGCGATCATGCCGTAACGCGACACGCGCCCGTAAGTCGGCTTCAATCCCGTAATGCCGCAATGTGAAGCCGGCTGGCGGATCGAGCCGCCTGTATCCGTCCCAGTCGCACAGACGGCCAATCCGGCCGCTACGGCCGCGGCCGAACCGCCTGATGAACCGCCTGGAATGGCATTGAGATCCCAAGGGTTTCTGACCGCGCCGTAATAACTGGTTTCGTTTGACGAGCCCATGGCGAATTCGTCCATATTGAGCTTGCCCAGCATCACGGACCCGGCCTGGTTGAATTTCTCCACGACGGTAGCGTTATAAGGTGCGATGAAATTGTCGAGCATTTTAGAACCGCAAGTGGTCTTCACACCTTGCGTGCAAAAAATGTCTTTCTGTGCGATCGGTATGCCGGTCAACAGTGTCGCATCGCCTTTGGCGATTCTGTCATCGGCAGCCTTAGCCTCCTGGAGGGCTAAATCTTCGGTGACCGTAATATAGCAATTAAGCGAGTTGTGCCGCTTGATTCTGTCCAGAAACGCCTGTGTCAGTTCGACACTTGAAAATTCGCCTGAACGCAGGCCTTTAGCTAAATCTGTGATTGACTTATTGTGCATGACTATTCCCTTATTCAATGACTTTCGGCACTAGATAAAGTCCCGCTTCAACTTGCGGCGCAATGGACTGGAATTGCTCGCGGTTGTTCCGTTCCGTAACGGTATCCGGCCTTAATCTTTGCACCTGATCCATCGGATGAGCCATTGGAATGACGTCATCGGTATTCAGTTCGCTCATCTGCGTCATTAAATCCAGCATGCGGGATAAGTCCTTCGCGTAGGATTCAATATCTGACTCATCAATACCCAAGCGCGCTAAATGCGCAATTTTCTTCACATCATCAGTCGTCAAAGACACTATCAACTCCTCAAAATTTCAGAGATTTTGTATTATTATAAATATGATACTTTATATCTTGCTCAAATACCCGCTTGATTGATAAAGTAGTACAATTTTATTCCCCACAAAGGACACAGGTAAAAAATGTTCTTCAAAAGAATTCGCGGCCTTTTTTCTAATGACCTTTCGATTGACTTGGGTACCGCCAACACATTGATTTATATTCCCGGCCAGGGGATTGTGCTTAATGAACCGTCAGTTGTCGCCATCAAAGAAGACAAAGTCCGTGGCTCTAAAACCATCGCAGCGGTTGGCGCTGACGCAAAACGCATGCTAGGACGCACCCCCGGCAATATCACGGCCATCCGTCCTTTGAAAGACGGCGTCATCGCCGATTTTGCCGTCACGGAAAGAATGCTCAGATTTTTTATCGAAAAAGTCCACCAAAGCAAACTGTTGCGTCCTAGTCCGCGCATTTTGATCTGCGTGCCTTGTGGGTCAACCCAGGTTGAACGCCGCGCCATTCGGGAATCTGCGGCCATGGCCGGTGCGCGTGAGGTTTACTTGATAGAAGAACCCATGTCTGCTGCGATCGGTGCAGGCCTCCCGGTCGACGAGGCATCAGGATCGATGGTTCTCGATATCGGCGGCGGCACTTCCGAGGTGGCAGTCATCTCCATAAACGGTATCGTCTATTCCAACTCTGTCCGCATCGGGGGCGACCGTTTTGATGAAGCCATCATCAATTATGTGCGCAGGAACTACGGCACGCTAATCGGCGAATCCACAGCAGAGAGAATAAAATTTGAAATCGGCACGGCTTATCCCGGCAGTGAAGTCAAGGAAATAGAAGTAAAGGGGCGCAATCTGGCAGAAGGCGTGCCGCGCAGTTTCGCCCTGAACAGCAACGAAATACTGGAAGCACTGCAGGAACCGCTGTCGGGCATCGTCGGAGCGGTCAAAGTGGCCTTGGAGCAGACTCCGCCCGAATTGGGAGCCGATGTCGCCAACCGCGGCATTTATTTGACCGGGGGCGGCGCCTTGCTAAAGGACATTGATCGGCTACTGGCCGAAGAAACAGGCTTGCCTGTGTTTATTGCCGACGACCCGTTGACTTGTGTTGCCAGAGGCGGCGGCATGGTTCTGGAAATGCTGGATAAAAAAGGAGTCTCAACCTTTTCATTAGAATAATGATGCATAGCCTTTAATCGCTTATTCTGGCAGATGCCGGGACGCACGCCGCCCGGCCGCTTCTTTTTAACTGATAAGATGACTGCACGGATGCAGGAGGTAGAGCAGCGCTAGGAGCAATTGCCGAGGAAATCCGCCATCAAACTTTTATTTGCCACCGGTCCATCGATTAATACCCGCCTGCTAGTGGCAGTAATCGCCTCTATCGCCCTGCTAGCGACGGAACAGACCAGCATCCGACTGGACCCGCTTCGCGCCACATTATCGTTTTTTATCGACCCAATAAAATATCTGGTCAATTTGCCTTCCACGCTGATCGAGCAGACTTCCGACTCCATCAGCTCTTACACCGCCTTAAAAAAAGAAAATGAAAGATTGCGCGAAGAGCAACTTATCCAACAAACACGGCTACTGAAATTTGCCGCGCTGGAAAAAGAAAATATCCGGCTACGCGCATTGCTGGAGAACTCATTCAAACTCGGCGAACAGGTGCTGGTTGCAGAATTGCTGTCGATCAACATGGATCCTTATGAACACATCGTGCAGGTCAACAAAGGGACTCGCTTCGGCGTTCATCCTCAGCAGCCCGTGCTTGACGCCAACGGCGTTGTCGGACAGGTCATTCGGAGCCTGCCGCTCAGCTCTGAGATCATGTTGATTACCGATCCGAATCATGCCATTCCGGTTCAGGTAAATCGAAACGGCTTGCTGACCATTGCAGTCGGCAGCGGCCAAATGAACCGGCTTAACCTGCCCTACTTGCCGAACAATGCCGATATCCAACCTGGCGACTTATTGATCACATCCGGCTTGGGCGGCACTTTTCCGCAAGGCTATCCTGTCGCGGTTGTGGATGAATTTACACCGGAGCCCAATAAACCTTTCGCCAGCATTACCGCAACACCTAAAGCCATGCTGAACCGGAACAGGGAACTGATGATTGTCTGGAGCAATACCACGCCCATTCCTTTAACCTCACCACAAAAAGCGAACGACAAGAAAACCGAGACACCTGCCGATGAATAACTACTATGGCTTTGGCCGAATTATTTTGACCATAGTCTTGGCGATGTGCTTAAGAATTGCCCCCATGCCGGACATGATGGCGGCCATTAATCCCGACTGGGTGCTGCTGTCTCTCATCTATTGGTCGCTTGCCGTGCCGGAGCGAGTTGGCATATTCCATGCCTGGGCTTTTGGTTTGCTTACCGATGTGTTGATGGGCAAGTTATTCGGCCAATATGCATTGGCTTATTCGCTCGTTATTTATCTTTGCCTCAAGCTTCATAAGCGGCTGCGCCAATACCCTTTGATTCAACAGGGGCTGTTTATCTTTTTCTGCCTGCTGTTATCCCAGTTGCTGCTGTTCTGGATAAAAAATCTCCAGCACCCTTCCCAGCTTCATCCATCCTTCTGGCTTCCCGTTATTACTGGCACATTATGCTGGCCTTTGGTTTATACGATGCTACGCTTTATCCGTCTGTCACGACGCGCTAAGTAAAACAATTCGCTGCTGTCATGTCCCGTACATATATTATTAAAGATAACTCAGTAGAAAATCGCCTGTTCCTCAACCGCATCATCGTCGCATTCGTTATCATCTTACTATTAACTTCCGCCCTGATTGTCCGTTTGGTCTATCTGCAAATTGTCGGCCATGAGCATTATTCAAGCCTGGCAAAAGACAACAGCATTAAAATCAAGCCCTTAGTACCGACTCGAGGCATGATTTATGATCGCAATGGAAAGATTCTGGCCGAGAACATGCCTTCTTATAGCCTTGAGCTAATCCCTGAACAGATCAAAGACCTCGATGACACATTGAAGCGCTTACAAAAACTGCTCAATATCCCCGACGAAAAAGTCCAGCAGTACCATAAACAGCGTAAACGGGAAAAACGCTTCGCCAGCACCCCGCTGCTGATGAACATGACCGAAGAAGAACTTGCCAAGTTTGCCGTCGCCCGGCCTTTTTTCCCCGGCGTTGACATTCAGGTTCATCTGGCCCGACATTATCCCTATGCCGAGTTGGCCTCTCATGTTGTCGGCTATGTGGGACGCATCAACGAAACCGAACTCAAGACATTGCCGATGGCTGAATATCAGGGCTCAAGCCATATCGGCAAAATAGGCATAGAAAGCAGCTATGAAACGCAACTTCATGGCAAAACAGGGTATGCGGAAATCGAAACCAACGCCCAGGCACGCGCCATCCGAACGGTCAATGCCGTGGAGCCGACACCTGGCGCCAATCTCTACCTTACGCTGGATATTGATCTCCAGAAAACCGCCTACGACGCACTGGACATCTATAACGGCGCCGTTGTTGCGATTGATGTCAAAACGGGCGGCGTGCTGGTATTCGCCAGCCGTCCCGGCTTCGACCCCAATCCGTTTGTTGTCGGCATCAGCAATGACGCCTACCAGGCGCTGAATTCATCCGACAGTCGACCGCTCTACAATCGTGCACTGCGCGGCCTGTATCCGCCCGGCTCGACACTGAAGCCATTTGTTGGCCTGGCAGGACTTGAATATAACGCAATAGGCACACAGCACAGAATTTTCTGTCCTGGATTTTATCAACTGCCTGGCGTCAGCCACCGCTACCGGGACTGGAAAAAGTGGGGCCACGGCTCGGTTAATTTAAACGATGCTATCATGCAGTCCTGCGACGTCTATTTTTATAGCCTGGCCTCTGCTTTAGGCATAGATAACATGCATGACTTTTTGCAGCAGTTCGGCTTTGGCGAGAAAACCGGCATCGATCTGGTCGGGGAAAAAGCGGGCTTGATGCCGTCCCGTGACTGGAAACGCCGACAAAGAAATCAGTCCTGGTATCCTGGGGAGACGATAATCACCGGCATCGGCCAGGGTTTTACCCAGGTAACGCCATTGCAGCTTGCCAGAGCCATGGCGACACTGGCCAATAAAGGCAATATTGTCACACCGTTTCTGGTGGACAAAATCGTCAATGCCGATAGCACGACGCATGGCCCCGAAGTCCATAAAGGCACCCTGCCGGTTAAGCAGGAAAACATCAATAGTATTCTCACCGCCATGGTCAACGTGGTCCATGGCGAACGCGGGACCGCCAAGATCATCGGCAGGAACATTAATTATCAAATTGGCGGAAAAACGGGGACCGCGCAGGTTTTCAACATTAAACAGGACGCCAAATACAACGAAAATGAAATCGAATTCAAACTGCGCGATCACGCGTTGTTTATTGCTTTTGCACCGGCCGATGATCCCAAAATTGCAGTGGCGGTCATTGCTGAAAACGGCGGTCATGGCGGCTCGGTCGCAGCGCCTATCGCCGGAAAAGTCATTAAGCAATATTTAGAGAGCGACAATGAGAACTGAAACCCGCAGAGAACAATTCGAACCGCCTTCAGCTTTAGGCAATCTGCTCAGAAAACTGCACATCGATGTGCCCTTGTTTATCACGCTTTTCCTCGCGGCAATGGTCAGTTTCGTGATTCTTTACAGCGCCGGCAGCCAGGATATGGGAGTACTGATACGCCAAGCGGCTCGGGTCGGGCTGGCCTTTGGCTTGATGACATTGCTGGCTCATGTCAATCCTTATCAGTTTAAACGCTATTCGGCCGTGCTGTTTAGCCTGGGCATCTTGCTGCTCATCGCCGTACTGATCATGGGACAGATCGGTAAAGGCGCGCAACGCTGGCTGGACCTGGGCTTTTTTCGCTTCCAGCCGTCGGAAATGATCAAAATCACGACGCCCATGATGATTGCCTGGTATCTGTCCGAACACTCGCTGCCTCCCAAATGGAAACAACTCTGCATAGCCGCCGTTCTGATCGTAGTTCCGACCTTATTGATCGCCAAACAGCCGGATCTGGGGACGGCTCTGCTGGTAGCCAGTTCTGGCGCCGGCGTGCTGTTTTTTGCCGGTCTTTCCTGGCTTTTCATCCTGGCTATTATTGCTATACTAGCTTCTCTGGCGCCTATCGTCTGGCACCTGATGCACGACTATCAACGCGACCGGGTGCTGACTTTCCTAAATCCCGAAGCCGATCCGATGGGCAGAGGCTATCATATTATTCAATCGAAAATAGCTATCGGCTCGGGCGGCATCTACGGCAAGGGTTGGCTGGGCAGTACGCAGTCGGAACTGGATTTCCTGCCGGAAAGTTCGACTGACTTTATTTTTGCCGTATTTGCCGAGGAATTCGGCCTTTTCGGCTGCGTGGGTCTATTGATTTTGTACCTGCTCATTATTGGCCGCTGCCTGTATATCGCCTCGCAGGCCCAAGATACCTACAGCCGATTACTGGCCGGCAGCCTGTCCTTCACTTTTTTCGTGTACGTGTTCGTCAACATCGGCATGGTCATAGGTATTCTGCCTGTCGTAGGCGTTCCGTTACCGTTAATCAGTTACGGCGGCACCTCGATAGTGACCTTGCTGGCCGGATTCGGTATCCTGATGTCCATTCATACGCATAGAAAACTTTTGCCGAACTGATGAAATTAAAAACCATGTTAGGCCGCATTCTGCTAAGCGGCCTCTGTTTAACTGCCGTCTCATGCACCTCCAATATTAAGGAAACGGACCGCATGGATGCCTTCATCCAGCAGATGGTCGCAACGCATCAATTCGACGAATCCGAACTTAATGAGCTGTTTCGGTCAGTCCAGATAAAGGAAAACATACTTAAAACCATTTCGAAGCCGGCCGAAGGGTTGCCCTGGCATAAATATCGCAACATATTTCTGACCGAATCCCGCATCAACGGCGGAGTGAAATTCTGGCGGGAAAATACACAAGCCCTGGCCGCCGCCGAACAGCAATATGGCGTTCCGGCGGCAGTTATTGTCGCCATCATAGGGGTTGAAACCCTGTATGGGCAAAATACCGGCAACCACCGCGTCATCGACGCGCTATCTACCCTGGCGTTTGCCTATCCGCCGCGCAGCCAATTCTTTCTCGGCGAACTGGAAAACTTTCTGCTGCTGTGCCGCGATGAACATATGAATCCTCTTGAGCCAACCGGCTCTTATGCCGGCGCCATGGGCATACCGCAGTTTATGCCCAGCAGTTTCAGAACCTATGCCGTCGATTTTGATCACGATAATCGCCGCGATATCTGGCATAACAACAACGATGTCATCGCCAGTATCGCCAATTATTTTGCCCGGCATCAATGGCAGCCGGGCCAGGCAATCGCTTTTCCGGTTAAAGCCAAAGGCGAAAAGTATAAGGCCATCCTCAAGCCCGACCTTAAGCCCGATTTAACTATTGCAGAGTTACAATCCTTTGACGTTGATATATCAGCATCATTACCTATAAACAGCAAGATAAAACTTCTTGCCTTTGAACAAGAACAAAATAAAGAACTCTGGGCTGCTTTAGACAATTTTTATGTGATCACGCGTTACAATCACAGCCCTTTATATGCAATGGCGGTTTACCAGTTAAGCCAGGCCATTTCAAACAAAAAGGCTTCAATATATGAAGAAAATCATAATCCCCGTTTCCTTTTTCATTCTGACCAGCTGCGCTACGGAACAGATAGAAAAAATCCAGATCTCTAAAGTCGAGTTGGCTTCTAGATCTATCACTGACTCATGGTTTAATCCCTTATCAAAGGATGAGCAAAAGAGCGCCGCTTCAAAGCGGACATCCCAACAAGAAAATCTATCATCCGGGATTACCCATTATCTGAAAAAAGGCGTTGCTTCATGGTATGGCCCCCGCTTTCATGGCAAAAAAACCGCTAACGGTGAAATATTCGACATGTACGCCATGACTGCTGCCTCGAAAACACTGCCGATTCCATCGTATGCCCGCGTCACCAACCTGGAAAACAAGCGCAGCGTCATTGTCCGCATTAATGATCGGGGACCTTATCACGGCAACAGAGTATTGGATCTGTCCTATATAGCAGCCAAAAAATTGGGAATTCATAAAACTGGAACCGGGATGGTTGAAATCAAGCCGTTAGCGCCTGAACAGGCGTTGTCACAACAGCGAGCCGCTGCAACAAAGCAGAAAGATCAGGCCTATTTGCAAGTAGGTGCTTTAGATAACCCTTAAAAAAGCGAAGAAGTTATAAAAAATTACTGCTCATAGCTTGCTTCAGCCTAAAATTTTGTTCTCTACCCTATAAAAAATCCATTCTTTATAAAGTTTAGATGGCCCTATAAACTCAGCTATGAGTGTGAACAAGCTGAATGGGCAATTGGCAAAAAATTGGCGTAAAAGATACTCAAATTTGTCACAGAAACCAGACAAAATTAAAAAATCACATGGTACAATAAGGCTACGATTTAGCCAGCCCTAGCCCTTACTTATCATGATGTTTTTAAAAAGTTATTTCCGCTTCTACTTTGTTATATTTTTGGGTTTACTGCTTGCCGCTTTCCAGGCAAATTCAGCCGATGAGGACATTGCAACCCCGGCTGCGCCTACTGTTGCTGCAAGCGCTTATATTTTGCAGGATTTTGCCACGGGCAGAGTACTGGCGGAAAGCAACGCTGACGCCAAGGTAGCCCCGGCCAGTCTCACCAAAATCATGACCGTCTATGTGGCCTTCCGGGAACTCAGCAACGGCCACCTGCATCTCGACGACAAAGCCACTATCAGCCAAAAAGCCTGGCAGACTTCCGGCTCGCGCATGTTTCTTGAAGTCAATAATCAGGTATCTATTGAAGACTTGCTGCATGGCATAATCATTCAATCAGGCAATGATGCCAGCGTCGCTTTAGCCGAACATATAGGCGGCAATGAGACGACATTCGCCGACATGATGAATCAGCATGCGGCACGCCTGGGCATGGTCAATACCCATTTCGTCAACAGCGACGGACTGCCTGCCCCGGATCATTACACAACGGCACGCGATCTTGCGACGCTGACCCGCGCTCTAATCAAGGAATTTCCCGAGTACTACCGCTGGTTTTCACAGAAGGAATTTACTTATAACAAGATCACGCAGCAAAATCGCAATAAATTGCTCTGGCGCGATGCAACAGTGGATGGTGTTAAAACCGGCTTTACCGATGATGCCGGCTATTGCCTCGTCGCTTCTGCATTAAGGGATAATATGCGATTGATCTCTGTCGTGATGGGGACGTCGAGTTCTAATGTCAGAGCTAACGAAAATCAAAACCTGCTTAATTACGGATTCCGCTTTTTTGAATCGCACCGGCTCTATCAGGCCAAAACGCCTATAACCGAAGCGAGAATATGGAGAGGCGACAGCAAAAATGTGTCCCTCGGTCTGACAGAAGATCTTTTTGCTACGGTTCCACGCCATCACTATAAAGACCTGAAAGCGGTCATGAATGTCGATAAAAACATTACCGCGCCAGTAAAAGAAGGCGAAAAATTCGGCACTGTAACAGTCTCGCTGGCAAATGAAGTGATTACCACTAAAGATCTGGTAGTGCTTAAAGCCGTGGAGAAGGGCAATATTCTTCAAAGAATCTACGATCAAGCTCTACTGTTAATGGAAAAATAATGGAAAATAAAACGGTTTATTTAAACGGCCAATACCTGCCTCTCAGTGAAGCAAAAATATCGGTTATGGACCGTGGTTTTTTGTTCGGCGACGGCATCTACGAAGTCATCCCGGCCTATCACGGCCAGTTATTCCGCTTCCAGGAGCACATGGAACGACTGGAAAACAGCCTTAGCAATATCCGCCTGCCCAATCCTCACAGCCGCGAGCAGTGGCTGAAGATTCTGACAGAACTGCTGAGCCCTAGCGGGGATCAATATATTTATCTGCAGGTTACGCGCGGCGTTGCGCCTAAAAGAGACCATGCGTTTCCGGAAAAGGCCGAGCCTACCGTTTTCGCCATGTGTTCAAATATAGTGCCGTTTGAAGGGCGGGAGACCGGCGTCAAGGCAATCAGCCTGGATGACAGCCGTTGGGAGCTGTGTCATGTCAAAGCGACCACGCTGCTGGCTAACATCCTTCTTAGGCAACAGGCTGTTGAACAAGGCTGCGCCGAGGCTGTCTTAGTCAATAAAGACGGCTATGTGACCGAAGGCGCGGCAAGCAATATTTTCGCGGTGATCGATGGCATCCTGATTACTCCGCCCAAAAGCTGCGAAATATTGCCGGGAATTACCCGCGATGTCATTCTGGAAATCGCACAGCAAAACAACATTCCTTTCAGAGAGGAAATTATTGCCTTGGAAGCTTTAAAAAATGCCAGCGAGATCTGGTTAACCAGTTCCACGCGTGAAATCATACCGGTTGTAGAGTTTGACTCCCATAAAGTGGCAGACGGCAGGCCCGGTCCGGTATGGCAGAACATGAATCGGCTTTTCCAAGCTTATAAGCAGTCCCTGTCATGAGCGAAGAACAATCCCTTTTAGAATTTCCCTGCCAATTTGCTATCAAAGTAATGGGCAGAACCAGCCCCGAGCTTGATGTGCTGATCGTGGAAATTATCCGTCGCCACAGTCCTGACCTCAGAGAAGGCGCAGTGACATCGCGTCCCAGCAAGGGCGGCAATTACACCGCCATCACTGTAACGGTAGAGGCGTTCAGCCGGGAACAGCTGGATGCCATCTATCAGGATTTGACGGCCAGCCCGCATGTTTTGATGGCATTGTAAGCTGGCATAGCATGGCTCAATGCTTTGCTCACAACTCCGTCCAGGCAACACTTTTAGCCACAAAGACGCAGAGAAAAACGGTTGGCACTCTACTATACGGGATTCTCTGCCTCTCTGGCGAAAGCCTAACTTAGCGCCATGCAGATAACGATACGAAACCTGGGGTTGCAACATTACGAGACGACGTGGCAGGCTATGCAGCAGTTCACGCTGGATCGTACCGAGGAAACGATCGATGAGATATGGGTCGTGGAGCATTTTCCCGTTTATACACTGGGCATAAACGGCAAGCCCGAGCACCTGCTCGATGCAGGCACCATCCCCGTCATTCATTCCGACCGGGGCGGTCAAATTACTTATCACGGCCCAGGGCAATTGGTCGTTTATACATTGCTGGACATTAAACGGCTAAAAATAGGCGTCCGGCAATTGGTGACGATTCTGGAGCAAGCCATAATCGATACTTTGGCGGGCTATGGCATTACTGCGTTTGCCAGAGCCGATGCGCCCGGCGTCTACGTGGACGGCAAAAAAATCGGTTCGCTCGGCATACGGATCAAGAAAAACTGCAGCTATCACGGCCTAAGCTTCAATAACCAGATGGATTTGAGTCCTTTTGACTCCATCAATACTTGCGGCTATCCTGAACTGGAAGTGACCCAATTGGCTGATCTGGGCGTCACCGTCAACAATTCCGAACTCGCCATCCCTGTTATTCAGGCTATAACCACGGCTATACAAAAATGACTCATCAAGCGCCTTCCCGCTCCACGCCCGAATCGCACCAACGCAATGCTGAAAAACTGGCAAGGATTCCGATCAAAGTCGAGCCGGTCCAGACTCCTCTGCGCAAACCCGAATGGATACGCATGAAAATATCGGCCAGCGAGGAAGTCAGCCGGGTAAAACAGCTATTGCGCCAGAACCAGCTGCATACGGTCTGCGAGGAAGCCGCCTGCCCCAATCTCTCCGAGTGCTTTCAGCACGGTACAGCGACCTTCATGATCATGGGTGATTTATGCACGCGCCGCTGCCCGTTCTGCGATGTTGCCCACGGCAAACCATTGGCGCTCGACAAAGAAGAGCCCCAACATCTGGCTCAGGCGGTTCAGGCATTGGCCTTGAAATATGTCGTCATCACTTCGGTAAATCGGGACGATCTGAAAGACGGCGGCGCTGGCCACTTTGCTGACTGTATTGGCGCGATTCGGCAATTGATTCCCACAACCAAAATCGAAATTCTGGTGCCTGACTTTCGCGGCCGCATGGATAAAGCCGTTGAAATATTGGCCGGACAGCCCTGTGATGTCTTCAACCATAACCTGGAAACGGTTCCCAGGCTGTACCAGCAGGCTCGCCCCGGCGCCGACTATTCAGGTTCATTGCAATTGCTTCAAAAATATAGCGATGCTCAGCCTCAGACCCCTACCAAATCCGGACTGATGCTCGGCCTTGGAGAGGAGCCTCATGAAGTCCATCAGGTCATGAAAGATTTACTGGATCACGGCTGCTCCATGCTGACCCTGGGCCAATACCTGCAGCCCAGCAAAGCCCATTTGCCGGTCAAGCGCTATATTACTCCGGAACAATTTGAGGAATATGCCGTTATGGCAAAGGCATTGGGCTTTAAACAAGTTGCCAGCGCACCATTAGTCAGGTCGTCTTATCACGCTGACGCGCAAGCCAAGGCTATTATAAATGTGCCAACTGACTAACTGTCCCGCATAATCGCTTCATCATCTGTACTCACAATAGTGACTCCCGGCCACAGAGCGGCCTGTCAAACCACTTCCTGGCGCTGCCTGGGTAAATTTTCCACTCCACAGATAGCGCTGAAACCAGCCTATCTCGCGTCTTATTCAACAACAGCTTGAGCTATTGCTCATTGATACTCATCTGGATCATAGCAATTTTTTTGCTGAGATAGACCCAAGTCTGGAAATCACACTCAGCCGACTATTTTGCTCATTATTGGGAACCAGTTAGCTTGCCTTTGAATCGAAAAATGTAGACGGCTTCTCTCTTTCTCAATTGGGTCTGGATCATAATTTCGCTATGAAAGCTTCAGGCCCAGTAATCCTACAGGTATTGCTTCTGATGGCTATCAAAAGAGTATCTAAAATCATCAGCCTCATTATTTTCTCATACACGCTGCAAGCTTGTTCCGGCCTGATGTTTTACCCGGATAAAGCATTAGTCAGAACGCCTGCAAAGCTAGGGCTCGCCTATCAGGATGTTCAGTTGGAAGCCAAGGACGGCCTGAAAATATACGGCTGGCTTTTACCTGCGCAAGGCGAGTTGAAAGGCAGTATCTATTTTCTGCACGGCAATGCCCAAAACATCAGCACCCATGTGCAGAACGTAGCGTGGCTGCCGCAGCATGGTTATCAGGTTTTCCTAATTGATTACAGAGGCTTTGGCCGATCGGATGGCGCCCCTCGTCTGCCGGAAGTTTTTTGGGATATTGAAGCGGGCTTCAATTGGCTGCTGGATCATGCCGACCATAAACCCATTTTTTTGCTGGGCCAAAGCATAGGCGCCAGCCTGGGCATCTACTTTGCTGCAACCAATCCAAAAGCTAAACGGCATCTTGCCGGTATTGTCAGTGATTCGGCATTCAGCAGTTATTTTGAAATCGTTCGTCATGTGTCCGCCTCAAACTGGCTCAGCTGGCCATTCCAGTATCCTGCAGCGGCCATGATGGACTATCCCTATAACCCGATTGATGTCATTGCCGATATCGCGCCCGTTCCATTATTGCTGGCTCATGGCAGCCAAGATTCAATCGTGCCTTTTTCGCAAGGACAAAAACTTTATCAGGCAGCAAGACAGCCCAAAATAATGGTCCAATCGGAAGCCGGTCATGACCAGACTTTTCATCTTCAAAATAATCGCTTGAGCTTATTGAATTTTCTACAACAACATCATTTAGCTCAGAAAGGACTTCCTAACCCGATCGCAGAGCCTGAAGCCGACCTTTCGCGAAAACTCTAGTTATAAAAAAGCCCCGGCTATTAAAAACAGCCGGGGCTTGCTTAAAGCGACAGGCTTTAAGACAGCATGATTACATCATGCCGCCCATACCGCCCATGCCACCCATGCCGCCCATATCCGGCATGCCATGGCCTTTTTCTTCAACCGGCGCATCAGCAACCATGACTTCCGTAGTAATAATCAGACTTGCAATAGAAGCAGCATTTTGCAGCGCAAAACGGGTTACTTTAGCCGGGTCCAGAATACCCATTTCGATCATATCGCCGTACTGGGCAGTTGCTGCGTTATAACCGTAGTTACCTGTGCCTTTAGCAACCTCGTTCAGCACCACAGACGATTCATCACCGGCGTTGGCAACGATTTGACGTAACGGCTCTTCCATTGCACGGCGCAGAATGTTGATGCCAACGTCCTGATCGTGGTTGACGCCTTTCAGACCTTCCAGGGCTTTCAATGCGCGAACCAGAGCGGTACCGCCGCCTGCAACGACGCCTTCTTCAACCGCTGCACGGGTAGAGTGCAGCGCATCTTCAACGCGTGCTTTTTTCTCTTTCATTTCAACTTCAGTCGCCGCACCGACTTTAATAACAGCAACGCCACCGGCTAATTTAGCCAGACGCTCTTGCAATTTTTCTCTATCATAATCGGAAGTGGCTTCTTCAGCCTGTTTGCGAATTTGCGCAATTCGGCCTTTGATGCTTTCTTCAGAACCCGCGCCATCAATAACCGTGGTGTTTTCTTTGCCGACTTGTACTTTTTTAGCAGTACCTAACAAGTCGAGTTCCGCTTTTTCCAGAGACAGACCGACTTCTTCAGAAATCACAGTACCACCTGTCAGAACAGCAATATCTTCCAACATGGCTTTACGACGATCACCGAAGCCCGGCGCTTTAACCGCAGCAACTTTAACGATGCCACGAATCGTGTTGACCACCAGAGTCGCCAACGCTTCGCCTTCCACATCTTCAGCGATGATCAATAATGGACGGCCGGATTTCGCAACGCCTTCCAGTACCGGTAACATGTCGCGGATGTTGGAGATTTTTTTGTCGTACAGCAGGATGAACGGATTGTCCAGTTCAGCGCTCATGCTGTCCTGGTTGTTGATGAAGTAAGGAGACAGGTAACCGCGGTCGAACTGCATGCCTTCTACGACATCCAGCTGGTTGTCCAGACCTGAACCTTCTTCAACAGTGATTACGCCTTCTTTGCCGACTTTTTCCATCGCTTCAGCAATGATCTGGCCTACAGACTCGTCAGAGTTTGCAGAGATAGTACCCACTTGCGCAATGGCTTTGTTATCTGTGCAAGGCGCAGCTGAAGCTACTATAGACTCAACTGCTTTAGATACAGCCAAATCGATACCGCGTTTCAGATCCATTGGATTCATGCCGGCGGCAACAGCTTTCAGACCTTCATTAACGATAGCTTGGGCCAATACAGTCGCAGTGGTTGTACCGTCGCCGGCTACATCGGAAGTTTTTGAAGCTACTTCCTTAACCATTTGCGCGCCCATGTTTTCGAATTTGTCTTTCAACTCGATTTCTTTCGCAACCGATACACCGTCTTTAGTAATGGTCGGTGCACCGAAGCTTTTGTCCAGTACCGCATTGCGGCCTTTAGGGCCCAATGTTACTTTTACTGCGTTTGCTAAAATGTTAACGCCTCTCACCATGCGGCTACGCGCGTCATCGCCAAATAATACGTCTTTTGCTGCCATTTTTATTCCTTAATTTGTTATGTTAAAAATGATTGTGATTAAGTAAGACTCGGGCTTAAGCTAAAACGCCCATGATGTCTTCTTCACGCATAACGATAAGCTCTTCACCGTCAACTTTAACTTCGTTGCCGGCATATTTGCCAAACAGTACTTTATCGCCGACTTTAACATCCAATGGACGAACATCGCCGTTATCCAGCACTTTACCGTTACCTACGGCCAAAACCACGCCTTGGCTTGGTTTTTCTGCCGCAGAGCCAGGCAGAACAATACCACCTGCGGTGGTTGTTTCCTCTTCAACACGTTTAACAATCACTCTATCGTGTAACGGACGTATTTTCATTAATGTCTCCTAACAGTTAAATATAAAAGGTTAATCCAGTTGTTAGCACTCTCTGGCAATGAGTGCTAATAATAATCAGCTTTTGCAGACTGTCAAGTTCTTTGGCATCATCTCTTATCCTTATACGGAAACCACACGACTAATGAATGACAACCAACTATTACGCTATAGCCGTCAAATCATGCTGCCTCAAATTGATATTGAAGGGCAGCAAAAACTCCTGGAAGCCAGGATACTGATTATTGGCGCCGGAGGCCTTGGATCTCCCGCGTCAATCTATCTTGCCGCTGCCGGTGTCGGTAGCATCACAATTTATGATGATGATGAAGTAGACTTGTCCAATCTACAAAGGCAAATTGCTCATCACACCAGCGATATAGGGATTGATAAAGTAATTTCAACCCAGCGGACACTTAAAAATCTAAATCCGGAAATAAACGTGCAGGCTATTAAAAAGCGGCTGGAAGGTGATCAGCTCGAAAAAGCTGTGGTGTCGGCCGATGTAGTACTGGATTGCTCTGATAATTTCTCAACGCGTTTTGCCATTAACAACGCCTGCGTCAAACACAAAACCCCGCTGGTATCAGGTGCAGCCATACGCTTTGAAGGCCAAGTAGCCGCATTTACGCCGGGCAAGAATGACAGCCCTTGCTACAACTGTCTGTATCGTAACGACGGTGAGGAGCAACAGACCTGCTCAACCAATGGCGTGATAGCGCCTATTACGGGCATTATCGGCAGCATTCAAGCGCTGGAAGCCATGAAGCTGATTATGAATATCGGGGAAACGCTGACCGGCCGGTTACTGTTGGTCGACGGCTATACAATGGAATTTAACACCATGAAATTGCGAAAAAACCCTAACTGCCCGACCTGCAGTGCTGTCTGAATTTTATGGCTGGAGAAGGACTTTCCGGACCTCCAGGAGCATCCGGAAAGTCCAAAATGAAATATTATTTTTTGCTAAGCAACCCCTTAGCTAAACTAATTGCTCTCTCCGCTAGATCATTTATCACAGACGGGCTGTCGCCATGCGGTTCGGTTTCACCGAAAGGCTTGGCGTTTTTCTGCGAAAACTTGTAAATGAAATAACCCAATGGCGCAAAAGAAAACGCCGCAAGAATAATCATGCCCAAAAACAGCACAATGACTCCACTCATAACACCTCCTCATGATTTTATCAATATCTATTATTATTTTTAGGTGAAATTGGATAATACTCTCTTACAAGAAAAAAACACCCCGAACAAATCAATTAAAAATCTGACGAATTTAATTGTTTTTTATCGGTTTCAACCAATGATTGAATTCCGTAGGAGACAAACGCCTCCCGCCAAAAGTTGCGTAAAAAAACGGTTCATCGTATACTTCGGGCCAGCTTACTTGATCAAGCTAGCCTATAACATAAAAAACTTCTGGAGGTTAATACGATGAAATGGGAAACACCAAGTTACACAGACCTGCGTTTCGGTTTCGAAGTAACAATGTATATCTATAACCGTTAATCCATTCGGTTCAGAGTAAAAAGGGGCTTCGCATGAGCCCCTTTTTTTTGCCTGCTTGTCTTTATTCCCGTATCATTCGTTTCTTCACAGCTTTTTTCAAATACCGTCCAAACTATGAAAATCAGAGTTTTAGGTTCAGGCGCTGGCGGCGGTTTTCCTCAATGGAACTGCAATTGCCATAATTGTCACCGCTTGCGCCACAATCAAATGAACGGCAAAGCCCGCACCCAATCATCCATTGCCGTAAGCACCGATAACAGAAACTGGCTACTGTTCAATACCTCGCCCGATATTCGCGCGCAATTGGAAGCCTTCCCTGCCATCCAGCCTAAAGAAGGCATCCGCGATACCGGCATCAAAGCTATTATGCTGATCGACAGCCAGATTGATCACACCACTGGCCTGCTCATGCTTAGAGAAGGCAAGCCGCTGGAAGTCTATTGTACCGATATGGTCAAACAGGACCTGACCACAGGCTTTCCTTTGTTCAACATGTTGGCTGATTACTGCACCGTCAATCATCATCCGGTTCCCGTCGACGGCAGCAGCTTCACCATTCCGGGCATTGATGACTTACGTTTTTACACTCAGGCTTTAAAAAGCAAAGCACCCCCTTACTCGCCGCATCGGCATGACCCGCACGAAGGCGACAATATCGGCGTTATTGTCGAGCAGATCTCCACTGGCAAAAAATTATTTTATTCTCCAGGCTTGGGCGAAATCGAACCGCATGTCATGGCCGCCATGCAAGCTGCGGACTGCCTGATGGTGGACGGCACATTCTGGACAGAGGACGAAATGTGCACGCAAAATATCAGCCTTAAAAAAGCGCGTGAAATCGGCCACTTGCCTCAATCCGGCCCGGGCGGCATGATAGAAGTGTTAAGCGGCGTCAAAAAAGCCCGCAAAATATTGATCCATATCAACAACACGAATCCGATACTGGACGAAGATTCCGAGCCTCGCAAAATGCTCGATGCGGCCGGCATTGAGGTCGCTTACGACGGATTAGAAATTGATTTATAGAAGGTACATTATGAGCTGCTCTGACAATCAAGCGTGGACCAAAGAAGAGTTTGAAGCCCAACTGCGGGGCATGGAAAGGTATTACCACATTCATCACCCTTATCACACCCTGATGAATGAAGGCAAACTCACTAAAGAACAACTGCAAGGCTGGGTTGCCAACCGTTATTATTACCAGGTCTGCATTCCCATTAAAGACGCCAATATTTTAGCAAACTGCCCGGACCGCGAGACACGCGCACTCTGGGTTCAGCGCATTCTGGACCATGACGGCCACCCTGGCGATCCAGGCGGCATCGAGGCTTGGGTACAACTGGGCATAGCGGTCGGCTTGACGCGCGAAGAAATCACCTCGCAAAAATATGTCCTGCCGGGAGTTCGTTTTGCTGTCGATGCCTATGTGAACTTTGCACGCAGAGCTGAATGGCATGAAGCGGCCAGCTCATCGCTGACTGAGCTGTTTGCGCCCAAAATTCATCAGCAACGCCTCGACAACTGGCCTGAGCATTATCCCTGGGTAGAAAAAGAAGGTTATACCTATTTCCGCAAGCGCCTGACAGAAGCGCGGCGCGATGTCGAGCATGGTTTGGCAATCACGTTGGACTGGTATAAAACCCGCGAGCAACAAGAACGCATGATCCAAATCCTGAAGTTTAAACTGGATGTGCTCTGGACCATGGCCGATGCGATGTATATGGCCTACATTAATAATATGCCGCCATACTATAATATTGAAGCATAAGAGCTATTAACTTATTTTCACCGCAGAGGCACAGAAAAAGCACTTAATGTTGAAAATTCTGTGTCCTCTGCGGCTCTTTCAGGGTAATGACGAGATAATTTCCCATTCTCCTTCTCGTGACCCATCGCTACCGAACGATCATAATGACTATCAATCCCGATCTCCTTTTCAAGTTTTCGCCCCTGCACAGATTGCAATGGGAAGAAGCTCAGCAGAAAGATGTTATTCTCTATCCGGAAGGCATGGTGGAACTTAACCAGAGTTCTGCGGAAATACTGAAATTGTGCGACGGCACGCGCAATCTCACCCAAATCGTAGCCGAACTGGAACAGAAATTCGCCACGACGGGTCTTACCAAAGATATCACTACTTTTCTGGAAGTCGCTTTAAAAAATGGCTGGATTCAACAAAACTAAGATTACGCCGCCCCGCTGGCTGCTGGCGGAACTCACTTATGCCTGTCCGCTGCAATGCCCTTACTGCTCCAATCCGATCGATTACGCGAAGCATCAGTCCGAACTGGCGACGGAAGACTGGAAACGCGTACTGACGCAGGCTCGCAAAATGGGCGCGGTGCAGTTGGGCTTTTCGGGCGGCGAACCGCTGACTCGCAAAGACCTTACCGAACTGGTCAGGCATGCGCGGGAACTGGGCTATTATTCCAACTTGATCACTTCCGGCTACGGATTGTCCGAAGAAAAAATCATCCAGCTTAAGGAAGCGGGGCTCGATCATATCCAGGTCAGCATTCAGGCCAGTACGCAGGAATTGAGCGACCATCTGGCCGGCACGGAGTCCTATCAGCATAAGAGAGAAGTCGCGCGCCTGGTCAAGAAGCACGGCTATCCGATGGTGCTGTGCGTGGTCATCCATCGTGAAAATATCCATCAAATGCCGCAGATACTGGAGATGGCCGAAGAACTCGGCGCTGACTACCTGGAACTGGCCAATACACAATATTACGGCTGGGCGCATGTCAACCGTGACTTACTGTTGCCTACCAAAGAACAGTTCGAGCAGGCCGAACAAATCGCCCAGGCTTTTAAAGAAAAAGTCGCCGGCAAAATGAAAATCTACTATGTGGTACCGGATTTTTACGAAGATCGCCCCAAAGCCTGCATGAATGGCTGGGGCACGACATTCCTGACTATCGCCCCGGATGGCGTCGCGCTGCCTTGCCATTCCGCGCGCGAACTGCCGGGCCTTGATTGCCCTAATGTCAAAGAGCACAGCATCGAGCAGATCTGGAACGAATCGAAAGCGTTCAATTTCTTCCGCGGCTTTGAATGGATGAAAGAGCCCTGCCGCAGTTGCGATGAGAAAGAAAAAGACTTCGGCGGCTGTCGCTGTCAGGCCTATCTGTTATCGGGCGACATGTACAATGCCGATCCGGTCTGCAGCAAATCGCCGGACCATGCCGTCATTCAAAAGGCAATCGATTCGGCCAGAGTCAGCGCCTTATCCGCTGATGAGAAACCGCTGATTTTCCGTAACAGCAAAAACTCGCGGATCTTGTCGTAAAAAACTGCACATTGTAGGGGCGCTTTAGGCGAAGACGCCCCCACAGGCTTGCATAAGTCCTGACTATTAATCTGCTTTAAAGCTACAGCCCCTGCCAGGGCTCATACAATCCCTCCACATTGACGCCAAACATATCCAGCACCCGGCCCACGGCTTCATCAACCATCGCCGCCATCGAATCCGTTTTGCTATAAAAAGCCGGCATCGGCGGAAAGATAATGCCACCCATTTCGGTCACAACAGCCATATTGCGTATATGCACCAGATTCAGCGGTGTTTCCCTGGGCATGACCACAAGCCGCCGCCGCTCTTTTAATACCACATCGGCCCCGCGCGAGATCAGGTTGTCGCCAAAACCATGCGCGACCGCAGCCAGCGTTTTCATCGAACAGGGCGCAATAACCATGCCTTCCGTTTTAAAGCCGCCGCTGGCGATACTGGCGGCAATATCATCGATGCCATGCGTCACATCGGCCAGCTCATACAATTCCGATCGTCCCATATCCAGCTCGTGCTTCAGATTCACGAGACCGGCTGATGAAATCACCAGATGTGTTTCCCAATCTTCCTGTTGCTGCAATACCTGCAGCATTCTTACGCCGTAGATCGCGCCGGTGGCGCCGGTCATGGCGATAATCAAACGTTTTTTATTCATGTCCGTTCAGTTTAAAGACCTGCTTCTCAGCAAACTTATCGGTCGCGGAAACCAGCGCATCGATCATTTCTTCGCCCTGAGCGACATGCCCGGCATTGGGCAGGACGATATATTCAGCCTCAGGCAATGCCTGATGCAGCCTCATGCCGGCCTCCATAGGGCATACCAAGTCATTACGGCCATGAATGATCACGGTTGGAATCGGGTGCAACCTGTCACAGTTTTCCAGAATCTGGTTCTCGCGAATAAAATAGCGGTTATGAGCATAATGCATTTCCATGCTCACCTGTTTGACCATTTTTTCCGTAACATGATCGGTTTCATGATTAGGTCGATAATCCGCGCCTAGCGCCACCTGCCCGCTCCAGGCCATCCATTCCTTTGTGACACGGCGTTTTGCTACCTCATCATCACCCCATAATGCATCGCATATCCCTTGTATCGGATTTGTAAGGCTCGGCTCGGGGATACTTTCAAGCAGATGCTGCCATTGCTCGGGATAAATCAACCCTGCGCCTGATTTGGCGAACCAATCCAGATCTTGCTGTCTTGCCAGAAACACGCCGCGGATTATCATGCCCATCACTTTATCGACATGCTGCTGGGCATACAGCAATGCCAGCGCGCCGCCCCAGGAACCGCCAAACAACAGCCATTGATCAATGCTAAGCCGTTTGCGGATACGCTCCATGTCATCGATTAAATCCTGTGTAGTATTGCCTTCCAGTTCGCCGAACGGCAAAGACTGGCCGCAGCCGCGTTGGTCAAAAAGGATAATGCGGTATTTTTCAGGATTAAAAAAACGCCGGTGATCGGGTTTGGTGCCCGAACACGGTCCACCATGCAAAAAAATCACGGGCAGACCGTCTGGATTGCCGGATTGTTCTACATAAATGGAATGCTTACCGCCTGTGTCCAAAAAAAATGTTTGGTAAGGCAGGATTTCAGGATAAAGAAATTTCATGGCATATAGCATTAACTTGGCTCGGCTTCTGCAGTGCAGAAACCGGAAAAAATGCTATTTTACCTTGAGCGCTTCATCTTGCGCTTATTTTTATCCATGCATAAAAAAAGGGAGGGGTAATTCCCCTCCCTTTAACCCTTCCGGATGCTTTTATCAGACTAACTTTTAAGCGTCTAGCTTAGAAGCCCAGGCCAATGTAACCGCCGGCGGTATAACCATCTGTATTTACGCCGTCAGCAGCGCCACCAGTTAAGTGATAGCGGGCATCAGCACCGATATAAATGTCTTTCCAGATTTTGTAATCCGCACCACCGCCGAACATCAAGCCTGGGTTCAGTACGGTAATAGACTCAGATGGTGGGCTCACAACGTGCAGGCCTAAACCGATAGGAATTATCCAAGGTCTGAAAGCACTATCTTTCATGAATTTGATTTTAGGCGCCGCTGTCAATGTCAACTGGTTAACTGTAACGCTACGAGGTGTACCAGCTGCAACTAAAGCAGTTGGGTTCTGAGCTATACCGTTGCCAGCAACATGACCACCAAACTCTTTGTATTCGAACATCAACTCAGCCAGCACTTGAGTATTGTCCATCATACCCCAGACATCGTCAGTCAAGCTGAAGTCAAAACCGGCGCCGATATACCATGCATCGGTGTCAGCCTGATCTTGTGCAACAATAGGCACTACATTGCTTTGAATGGAAACACCGTTTCTGGCTTGATCAGAGTGAGCAAAACCGCCACGGAAGAACAAAGTGTTATCGTGGTGTTCTTTTTCTGCCGGCAGAGCTTTCTGAGATGCCATCCATTGATCCAGTTCCTGAACCTTTGCTGAATCTTCAGAAGGACGGGCTGCTTCAGATCTGACGCGATCCAGTTCAGCCTGCATGGACTGCATCATCTGTTGCATCTGGTTCATTTGGGCCTCTAACGCCTCAGTTCTGCTGTTGGCGCTCTCAGCAACACGCTGAGCTTTAGAGTGAGCGGCTGCCTGTGGAGAAACCAGAGCACCCGCCATAGTTAAAGTTGCTGTAGCAATACCCAGCGCTAATTTAGTTTTTGTAAATGTCATTGTTCCCCCTCGTGAGGTGGTTGTTATTTCTTATTAAATTTGCCTTCTTACAACAAAGCCTTTTTCACAGCCTAAATATAGCAGTAAAACTGATTCCCTACAAGTTTTAACGTCATTTTTTTAATAAATAAAAATCCTTAAAAATCAAAAACTAATAAAAAAAAATTTATTTTATTTATTGTTTTGTCTGTAAAAAGCAACAGATTTGTCCAAATGTATCCTCTTAAGTTCGAGTTAATTTTCTACTGTGCTGCGCAATTTTTTGGGTAAGTTATAATGCAAACATTTCTCGTCAGAAGCATTTTTGCTTCTCTATATACTTTTACCTTATGAACAAAATCACGGATATTACTATTATAGGCGGCGGTGTTATCGGCCTTTTAACAGCTCGCGAGTTTTTCCACGCCGGCGCTACAGTGACCGTTATCGAAAAAAACCGGATCGGTCAGGAATCCTCATGGGCTGGCGGAGGAATTTTGCTGCCGCTTTATCCATGGCGCCAGTCGGATGCGATTACGCGCCTGATCATACAAAGCCTGAGCTTGTATCCTGTGCTGGCTTCGCAACTGAAAGCCGAAACCCAGATAGACCCGGAATGGAATCCATGCGGGCTGCTGATGACAAAAAATCCTGATATTACAGCCGCCACCGACTGGTGCCGCACTAATAGCGTCCGTTTTGAACCAGCCAGCGCCGATTTTTTTAATCTGATCAATACGCAGCCTGAGAATCCGCTCTGGCTGCCTGATATTGCGCAGGCACGCAACCCCCGTCTGGTCAAATCATTAAGACAGGATCTGATCAACAAAGGCGTCCGCCTGATTGAGCAGTGCGAGCTGAAAAACGTTACCCTGGAACAAAACCGCATTACCGCCATCGCCACCAGCGCCGGCCAGTTCGCCGTCAATCAATTGATTATTTGCGCAGGCGCCTGGACCGGACAACTGTTTCGGCAGTTTTTTCCGTCTATTGGCCATGCGCCTAAAATCGCGCCTGTCAAAGGCCAAATGCTGCTGTTCGACGCCAAGCCGGACACGCTACCCTATATGGTGCTGGACGAAGACCAATACCTGATTCCGCGCCTGGACGGAAAAATCCTGGCGGGCAGCACCGTGGAACAGGATGACTTCAACAAAACCACGACGATGGAAGCCAGAAATCGGTTGGAAAGCTTCGCAATAAACTTGCTACCCGCACTTGAAAAGTATCCAGTGATAAACCATTGGGCCGGCTTAAGGCCGGGCACTGAGCATGGCATACCCTATATCGATAAACACCCTGAAATCGTCAATTTAAGCCTGAATGCCGGCCATTTCAGGAACGGACTGGCGATGGGGCCGGCATCGGCGCAACTGATGGTCGACCTGATCCTGGATCGGCCTGCAGCCGTATCGCCAGGGCCTTACAAATTATCGAGCCCGCATTAACCAACCGATCATTCTACGGATTTTTATTAAACCTATTTGCCCGAAGCGCTAACACATCCTATGAATCTTTACCCCCTGCTCCGCCCTCTGTTATTTTCGCTTGATCCGGAAACCGCTCATGAAGTCACACTGAAACTGTTAAATACGGCATATGCATCCGGTTTATCGAAACTGATCTATCCGTCTATCGAAGATAAGCCGGTCACGGTTATGGGACTGGAATTCAAAAATCCTGTCGGTCTGGCGGCAGGCCTGGACAAGAATGGCGACTATCTGGACAGTTTGGTCGCTTTAGGCTTCGGCTTTGTGGAAATAGGCACCGTGACGCCGAGGCCGCAACCCGGCAATCCGAAGCCGCGGCTGTTCAGATTGCCCGAACACCAGGCCATCATAAACCGCATGGGCTTTAACAATCATGGCATCGAGCATTTGCTGGCGCAGGTGAAACAAAGCCGTTATACCGGCATATTGGGCATTAATATCGGCAAGAATTTCGACACGCCGATCGAGAACGCCGTCGACGATTATCTAATCGGCTTGCGCAAAGCCTATAGCTCGGCCAGTTACATCACGATCAATATTTCATCTCCAAACACGAAGAATCTGCGCCAATTGCAGCAAGGTGATGAGATCAAAAGTCTAATTTCCGCGTTAAAGGAAGAACAGATCAAGCTGCAACAGGAACACGGAAAATACGTGCCGTTGGTGCTGAAAATCGCGCCGGACCTGACGACCGATGAAATCGGCCATATTGCCCGGCTGTTGCTGGAATTTGCAATCGATGGCGTCATCGCCACCAATACCACTATTGCGCGCGATGCGATTGCAGGCCATCCGTTGGCGCATGAGACTGGCGGATTGAGCGGCGCGCCGGTCAAGGGCAAATCAACTGCAGTCGTGCGCGAACTGGCCGCCGAACTGAACGGCCGCTGCCCGATTATAGCGGCCGGGGGCATTTTGAGCGCGGCCGACGCCCAGGAGAAAATAGCAGCAGGCGCGAGTCTGGTGCAGATATACAGCGGTCTTATCTATAAAGGACCGCAGCTGATAGAAGATATTGTAAAAAGCCTTTGATCCGAACAGGGCGATAAGTACATCGCCCTGTCAGTCCAATGGTTTATTGCCCGGCAATAGATAGCCGTTCAACCAGTATTGAACCGGTACGGATATTGCCGCGGTAATCGACATCGTTGCCGATAGCTACAATATTCTTGTACATGTCTTTCAGATTTCCGGCGATCGTGATTTCCTCGACCGGATATTGTATTTCGCCGTTTTCGACCCAGAACCCGGCGGCGCCGCGCGAGTAATCGCCTGTTACCATATTGACGCCCTGCCCCATCAGCTCGGTCACCAGCAAGCCGGTATGCAGTTGCTTCAGCATACCCTGATAATCGTGTTCGCCGGGGTCTATCGTCAAATTGTGCACGCCGCCGGCATTGCCGGTACTGCGCATGCCAAGCTTGCGGGCCGAATAAGTGCTTAGCACATAGCCGCGCAGAATGCCTCCGCTGACAATATCACGCGTTTGAGTAGCGACGCCTTCGCCATCATAGTTGGCGCTGCCCAGAGCGCCTTTTAAATGCGGCTGCTCGTGAATACGGATAAATTCGGGAAAAACCTGCGCGTCAAGCGCATCCAGCAGGAATGATGATTTGCGGTACAAATTGCCGCCGCTGATCGCACTCATAAACGAGCCCAGAAGGCCTGAAGCCACCTCGGCCGCATACATGACCGGGCATTGCCGGGTGCTCAGACTGCGCGCCTGCAAGCGCCGCAAAGCCCGTTCGGCGGATTTTCTGCCGACAGCCACGGCCGGTTCGAGATTTTGCGCATCCCTGGCTACCGTATACCAGTAATCGCGCTGCATGCTGTCGCCGCGCTGCGCCAATACCGAACAGCTCAACGAGTGGCGGGTCGAGGCATAACCTTGCAGAAAGCCCAGCGTATTGCCCATGACCCGGATGCCTTGATGGGTATTGACCGAGGCACCTTCGGAATTGCTGATTTCCGCATGATAGCCGCGGGCGGCATTTTCGCACTCGATAGCCAGCGCGATGGCTTCATCGGCGCGCAAATCCCA
This sequence comes from Methylobacter sp. Wu1, assembly GCF_036553575.1. Lineage (NCBI taxonomy): Bacteria > Pseudomonadati > Pseudomonadota > Gammaproteobacteria > Methylococcales > Methylococcaceae > Methylobacter > Methylobacter sp. Wu1. The sequence goes on from NZ_JAZHOC010000049.1 coordinate 39,133, forward strand.
CGGATGATTAAGATCCAGATCCGGAAAGTCAATCGCCAACTGTTCTTTCTCGGGCAAGCCGGCATATTCGTCTTCGCTGGTATAGCGGGCAATACTGCAAGCCGCGCTGACGGTTTCCCTGATCGATGCCGGCGACAGATCCGACGAGCTGGCAGAACCTTTTCGCTGACCGAAGTAGACGGTTACGCCAAGCCCCTGGTCGCGATGATGCTCTATCGTTTCGACATCGCCAAGGCGAGCCGTTACGGATAAGCCGCTTTCCTGGCTCAAGCCCGCCTCGGCCGCGCTGGCTCCCTGATTTTTAGCCTCATCCAGTATGGACTGAACAATCGTTTTTAATCGGCTGATTTCTTCCTGGGTCTGCAACATATTCTCTTAAGCTATTGTTGTTTAGGTTTAAGCGCCTAAAAGTACCATCTGTATTCACCGCAAAGAATACGAGATGCTTTCATGACCTTCGCGGCCGCTATAAATTCAAATCGTTTATCTAAACGTTGGTGCCGCCGACAGTCAACCCGTCGATTTTCAGCGTAGGCTGGCCGACGCCGACCGGTACGCTCTGGCCGTCCTTGCCGCAGGTGCCGACGCCGCTGTCCAGTTCCAGATCGGTGCCGACCATGGATACCTTGGTCAGCACATCGGGGCCGTTGCCGATCAGGGTCGCGCCTTTGACGGCCTGCATGATTTTTCCATCCTCGATCAGATAGGCTTCGCTGGCTGAAAATACGAACTTGCCGGACGTGATGTCGACCTGGCCACCGCCGAAATTCTTCGCGTAGAGGCCTTTTTTGACCGATCGTATGATTTCTTCGGGATCATGGGGTCCTGGCAGCATATAGGTATTGGTCATGCGCGGCATCGGCAGATTCGCGTAGGACTCACGGCGGCCGTTGCCGGTTGGCTTGACGCCCATCAGGCGGGCGTTGAGCTTATCCTGCATATAGCCTTTCAGAATGCCGTTTTCAATCAATACGGTTTTTTCGGTCGGCGTACCTTCATCATCGATGCTCAATGAGCCTCGCCGGTTTGGCAGCGTGCCGTCATCGACGACGGTGCATAAATCGGAGGCAACGCGCTGGCCGACCCGGCCACTGAATGCGGAGGTGCCTTTACGATTGAAATCGCCTTCTAGGCCGTGCCCTATCGCTTCATGAAGCAGAATGCCGGGCCAGCCCGGCCCCAGCACAACAGTCATGTTCCCGGCCGGCGCCTCGACCGCATCCAGATTGACCAGCGCCTGTCTGACCGCCTCCCTGCCGTATTCGAGCGCCTTGTCTTGGTCGATGAATCCGCTGTAATCGCTGCGCGCGCCGCCGCCCATGCTGCCCTGTTCGCGGCGGCCGCCTACCTGTACGATCACGGTGACATTCATACGCACCAACGGCCGGACATCGGCCGCCAGCGAACCGTCCTGATTGGCGACCAGAATACTGTCATGGACGCCGACCAGGCTGACGATGACTTCTTCAATGCGGCTGTCCAGCTTGCGGGTTTCAATGTCGACTCTGCGCAGCAAATCGATCTTTTGCTGATCAGCCAGGGATTTTAACGGGTTCAGCGGCGCATAGTAGAGCGGCCATTCAGCCGCTTTCACGATGCCGACTTTCGCTTCCTGTCCCTGCCGGACGATGGCTTTAACGTTGTTGGCCGCCTCGAGCAGTACCGGCAACTCAATCCGGTCACTGTAGGCAAAACCGGTTTTCTCACCCGATACGGCACGCACGCCGGCGCCCTGCGCAATGTTATGGCTGCCTTCTTTAATAATGCCGCCTTCCATGATCCAGGATTCGAAATGGCTGGACTGAAAATAAATGTCCGCCGCATCAACCGGCGCGCTGAGCAGCTGGCTCATGATTTTTTCGATATCGCCATCCTGTATACCGGCCGGCGTCAGAATCGATTGTCGTGCAAGATTTAATAGTTCCATAGAAAAATTTAAATTAGTGTTAATTGCGCAACAGATAGTTCCGGGCGCTATTCTTTTATCAGATCATCGCGCAGGGTTTCATGCAATGACTTCAGCAGTCTCTCGGCGCCATCGGTCGGTCTGCCCTCATCCGGTGCGCTGTCGGGCTTGGGCTTATCTACCGCTTCAGCACTTATCGCCGTTTCATCGCCCCTGTCTTCCAGCTTTAGCAGATAATCTTCTTTGGCATAATCGTCTTTGAAAAATGAGAAAGTGCTTTCAGGATCATAATCGTCAGGATCAAAGGTGAGATAATAAGCCTTTAACTCCCGGTTACGGTCTGCAACTTCAATATCCTGTTGTTTTAAGGCTTGAGCAAGCGTGCTCCAGGCCTCGTCGAAAGGCTGCTTGATGATCAACAACGGTGAATTGGAATCGGTCATATAGACTTTAGTTCCCAGGCCGGTTTTGGCTTCTCCTTCCGATTCAGCGCTATCAGGCTCTGCGCTGCTATCGTCTCCTTTTTGCTCCCCGGCGGGCCTGTTGCTGATCAGCGTCGGCGGTTTTTCAAGCATGGAAGTATCACGGTATCGAACCTCTTCCGTCGTTCCGCAGGAAACCAGGGTTGCAGCCAGCAATACAGCAGGAATAAAGTTTTTGAAGATTATTCGCATAAACGGGTATTTTTAAAAGAAACGACGATGACTCAGCGCCGGAAATGCACTGCGGACTCTTTCCAGGCGGCCCCGATCAATATCGGCGCAAACGAAACCGCCGCCGGTTTTATAGCAATCCAGCACAACGCCCCATGGGTCGATGATCATGCTGTGCCCAAAGGTCTTGCGGCCATTCAGATGAAAACCGCCTTGGTTCGGTGCGATAACATAACACAGGTTTTCTATCGCCCGCGCGCGCAGCAATATTTCCCAATGCGCAGCGCCTGTTTCAGCGGTAAACGCGGAGGGGATCGCCAGTATTTCCATGCCTTGCTCAACCATCTTGCGGAAAAACTCAGGGAAGCGAAGATCATAACAGACCGCCACGCCGAGCTTGCCGAAAGGCGTATCGATGACCAAAGGCTCGGAGCCGCATTCAATGCTATCCGATTCGCGGTAAACCTCGCTCGTGCCCGGCACATTCACATCGAACAGGTGCACCTTGTCATAACGCGCCACTCGCTCGCCCTGGTCATTATAAATAAGGCAGGCTGCCCGCACTTTATTTTCATTGTCGGCAGCCAGTGGGATAGTGCCGCCGATTACCCATACTCCGTATTTTTTAGCGACCGAAGATAAAAAATTCTGGATAGGACCGGAACCGTCAGGTTCTTTCGCGTTGAGCTTATCTGATTCATGCTCCCCCATCAGGGCAAAATTTTCCGGCAGGACAACGAGTTTTGCACCGGCTTTTGCCGCCTCGCCAATCAGCTTGTCGGCTTCCAGCAGATTAGCGCTGATGCTGGGACTTGATGCCATTTGTATGGCCGCACATTTATTCATATTGATTCTCTTTATTATTCTCGCGTTGCTCTAACCAGGGAAAGTCAGTAATGCCGTTCCAGGTTTTCTGCAACAGACCATCGTTTTCATGCAGCGGAATAATCTCCGCATTTCTCCATTCGCCTTTCAAGCGATACTGCGAACCGAAGAAGAAGCCTTCTTTGTCTTCACCGGTCAGCGAGCGCGCGACCAAGCCGGCTATTTTTCCCACAATTGTACCAGCAATAGGCACGGCCTCAGAACTTTTAGGCACTACATTAACATTGTGGTCAATGGTTCCATTGACTAGATCCGTATCCCCGCGGATCGTGATCTTTGCCGGCACGGCGTCGACAACCAGGTCATGCGTATTAGCCAAGCCGTCCAGTAAATCAAAGTGGCCTTTGATGCTGTTAAATGTTAACCCTTCCTCATACACATCACTAAAATCAAGCTGTATGCGCTTGACCCATTGAGCCATAGCCAGCATACCCAGCACGCGGCCGAATCCCGGCTCTATACTCAGAATCCGTCCGTTTTTTAAATTGACATCAACCTGTCCATTAAGGCCCGCCAACGAAAATTGAAACGGCGCGCCCTGCCAACGCAGGTCATAATGCATGACCCCGCTGGTTTCGGTCATGTCGTCCGTAACGCCGAGTCTGGCGAGCAGCCGGCCCCAGTGCGGTGTTTCCAGCCGTCCTATTATCTGAGACTCATGCTGGCTCCAAGTGCCTGACAGGGTCAATTTTTCATCCGCCCCGAGCAGTTCCGCGCGCTTAAAACGGATGCCTTCCGGTATCCGTTCAGTCTCCAGCAGCAACTGCCCGAGACTGGTCGAATGCCACAGCGTTTCCCGGCTCGTGATATTCAATAAAGGCACTTGTTCAGGCCGCACGGCTGCCCCCTCGAGCCTGAGCTGTCTTAGGGCCGAAATGTCCAGCACATCCATATTCAACTTAATGCTGTCACCACCTTTTGGACTTACGGGAACCTGGAGGTTTCCTCTAGCGAATGAGCTGCTGATATCGCCGGCCCAATAATCGCCATTACGCTTTAGCGCCAGATCGAAAACACCCAGCTCGGTTTTTTTCCAGACGCCCCGATCGCTGTGAATTTTTATTTCCCTGATATCGCTCGTTGCACCGGCGTCATTCTCCTGGCCCTGAGCGGCTGCCGTCGATAGGCTCAACCATTCCGGCAAGTCCAGCCGGTCTCTGTTGATTTCCAGTTCAAGTCCGGCTTCCCGAGGCAGAGTTGCCTCGCCGGCTCCGACCAGAACATGGCCTGAATGGATACGCTGCTGCTTCGCATTCAAGCTGATGGCCGCCTTCAATTTATTGTCGTAATTCAATTGTATCGGCAATAACGCTTCGTCCGTCAGCTCAAACCTCAGCAGTAACGGCCTTTCCTGTCCGACGCTTTTAGCCAAAGTATCAGGCAGATCCAGCACTATCCCGGCCAATGTGGATTGAACCGTCAAATCGGGCTTATTGCCGCTATAAGGCAAGCGCAGCTGCAGCTGATAATCGGTCTCCCCTTCGGCAATATCCCACCAGGGCATTTTGAATTGCGCTTGCAAATCATCCACGCCGGCATGTCCCGATACATTGATCATAGTCTGGCTGTCATCGCTATTTATGTTAATCCGAATAGCATGGCCTAACGCCGCCGCGTTGATCGTATCGCTATAAAGCCCTTGTTCATTGAACTTCAGAGCGCCGGAAATGCCTTTTACCGGCAGATCCAGCGAATTTACGGTCAGCTGGGCATTGTTCAGCTGCGCCGTTCCGTCGACTTTGGCATCAACCGTATCCATCAAAGGAATCTGCAAATCCAGCGCCACCTCGGTATGTCCGGCCGGCGTAATGACATCCTGCAAGGCGTCGAACGTCGAATGCAGCGGCGTCTGTTGCATAAAGCCCAGGATCTGGCCGATTTCACCGGCCACTTGCCCTTTGATCTGTAAATAATCGATTTCCTGCATCGATGAAATTGCCACTTGCGCCTGTTTAATCGAGGCTTTATCGCTTCGCCCTTGCTTCACGTCGACAAGCAGGCCGTCTTTCAGAAACAACACGTCCGCAGCCATGTCGGTTATGTGCGGCCATTCCGGGTGGTAAGCCAGTTCCGCCTGCTCAGCCTCAAACAGGGTTTCAAAGACGCCGCTGCCGTCTTTGAACGGGAAATCGCCGGGGTTTCCGTAAAACAACATGCCGCCTTTTTTTATGCGGCCGCCGATAAAGGCATGATCCAGCCAGTCAACGACCGACTTTCCCATAATACCTACCGGCAGATAATGCTTGGCCTGACTGATGTCATGCCCGACAAATGCGCTTTGCAGATCCATGAACACCTGTCCATCGGCTTTGGGAATGACTATGCGCAATCGATTCTCGCTCTGAAAATCAGCATTATCGAGCCGGACCATCGAACTGGCCAAAGTCCAGTCGGATTCTGTTTGCCGCCAATTTATAATCCCGCTCAGACTATCGATAGACAGCGCGTTGCGGAACAGCTCCGGTGATGTCAGCAACGCCCGCTCAGTCATCAGGCGCACAATGCCGCCTTGCTCGGTGCCTTTTATATGGCCGGCCAGATTCTCCAGCCCCGGAATCGATGGCTGCGGGGCCATGCTTATGCCGGCAAAGCGGCCGTTAACGGCAAAATGACCCGCCTGCAGATCGGCAAACGCGGAAAAGTTCTCGAGCAAGCCTCTTGGCCGGGCTTGCACCAGCGCCTTTGACTGCTGATCCGATAAAGGCGCAAAAAAGCCGATAATGCCGGACGCTTCGTGCAAATCCAGCTGTTCGACAAACACGGCAAGTTTTCGTGATAAGTTGTCCTCAGTAAAATCACCGGATACGCTGAAGTCGGCGGCCGGCCACTTTTTGCTGGCGCCATTAGGGGCATCGGCTGTTTCCAGCCAGAAATCCTTGACATCAAGACGCCACTGATTGTCTTTGGCCTGCCATTGAAACCGGGTCCTCAGCCTATCGACAGGAAAGGCGCCCTTGCCTTTGCGGGCAAGCTTCGCCTGTTGAATTTGCGCCTCGCCGATAACCGATACAGGCAGGGAATTTTGCCATTTCGCCCAGGCCTTAAAATCGGCAATGCCGGAATCGATCTGCATATCCAACGGCAGGCCGAATTTATCCCATTCGGCCAGTTTTATCCGGCTGCCTTCAATAAAAGCCGTGCCGTGAAGATTGGTAGATTCAAAAACGTTACTTTCCAAATCCATCGACACTTTCAACGCATCGCCATACTGCGGCGGCAGCTTCATGAGCATGTTAATGCGGTGATGTCTGGCATCAGCAGCATTGATGATCGCCAGATCCACGTCATTAAATATCAGAGGCTGGCTGTGATTTTTTTCATCCTGCCAGCTGATTTCGCTGCGTAAAACCTCGTATTTGCCGCCCTCCATCAGCCATAACGGCTGCCCGTCGCTGGCTTTCAGGCCGACAATGGCAAAACTCCCGTCAGGTTTACGTATAACGGTCAGCTTGGCGCCGACCAGTGTAACCCATGAAGAGGACAGCAATTGCCTGTTGATCACCATATCGAGCAAATTGATGCCCAGGCGAATCTCGTTAAATTGGATGGGTGGTTTCTTATGCGTGCCCGGCGACAGAATAGTGATATCTTCGAGCACCAATTCAGGGCTGAATCCGCGCATCTTTGCACCTAATCGGCCTATTTCGACCGGCGCGCCGACGAGCTCTTCGATATTGCTTGCCAGATTGGATTTATAACTTTCGATCCCGGACAATAATAAACGCACGCCGCTCAAACTCACGGCTATAGCGATCAAGGACCAGAAAATAAGATGCCGCGTTGCCCGCGTAAGATGGTAAATTACAAAAACAGGCACAATGTTGAAAGTTCTGCTATTGATATGCTGCGCTTTATAAAAGCGGTGTTAGTCTTTTTTTAAGTGAATGAAACCGGATCTTAAAGCAACACCACATCATACTGCTCCTGATTGTATTCCGCCTCCGCCCTGAATTTGATCTGCACGCCCAGGAACGCCTCCAGTTCGGCCAGCATATCGGCTTCTTCATCGAGCAGCATTTCAACAACTTCATTGGAAGCCAGCACCAGCAACTGCTGGACTTTATACTGCCTGACCTCGCGGATGATTTCCCGGAATATTTCCAGGCACATGGATTCGGCCGTTTTCAGAACGCCGCGCCCGCCGCAGGCCTTGCAGGGTTCACAGAGCACATGCTCGAGGCTTTCGCGGGTTCTTTTACGCGTCATCTCCACGAGGCCCAGCACCGAGACTTCGGTGATCTTTGTCTTGGCGTGGTCTTTTTCCAGATGACGCTCCAGTGCCTGCAAAACCTGTTTCTTATGATCTTCGCTTTGCATATCGATGAAATCGATAATAATGATCCCGCCCAGATTCCTCAGCCTGAGCTGGCGCGAAATCGTCTGAGCCGCTTCCAGATTAGTCTTGAAAATGGTCTCTTCCAGATTGCGGCCGCCGACATAACCGCCGGTATTGACATCGACCGTCGTCATCGCTTCAGTCTGGTCGAATACCAGATGTCCGCCCGATTTCAATTTGACTTTGCGCTCCAGCGCCTTTTGAATTTCGTCTTCGACACTGTAAATATCGAAAACCGGGCACTCGCCCGTGTAATGTTCGATGACCGGCACCATTTCCGGCACGAACACTTCAGCGAATTCGAGCAAGCGATGGTAGGTTTCCTTGGAGTCCACGCGAACCCGCTCAATGCCTTCTTTGTATAAATCCCTTAAAGTCCTGACGCTGAGCGGCAAATCCTTGTGAATGAACTGTTTGGGTTTGGCCGTGGCGATTTTGGCCAAAATCGATTCCCATAATTTCAGCAAAAACGTCATGTCCGAAAACAATATCGCCTCTTCCACGCACTCCGCCGCTGTTCTGGCGATAAAACCGCCGCAGTCGTGCTCCCGCCGAAAGGAATCAATGCACGCGCGCAGCCGAGCCCGTTCGGCTTCGCACTCAATGCGCTGAGATACGCCGGAATTGTTGGCATAAGGCATGTATACCTGATAGCGCGAAGGAATTGATATCTCCGTCGTCAAGCGCGCGCCTTTGGTGCCGATGGGATCTTTGACGACCTGTACGACGATGTGCTGGCCCTCGTGCAGATAATGCTCGATATTTTCCGAACGTTTTTTTTCCAGTTCCCTGCTGCACAAATCGGAGATATGAAGAAAGGCGGCCCGAGGCAGGCCGATATCGACAAACGCCGCCTGCATGCCGGGCAGCACCCTGCACACTTCGCCTTTATAAATATTGCCGACCAGGCCTATCTGCCGACTTCTTTCAATGATCAGTTCCTGCAAAACGCCATTTTCGATGACGGCAACGCGTGTCTCGGGCGGTGTAACATTGATTAAAATTTCTTCGCTCATTTAAATAGCTCTATTCCTTGTTTAGCTAATAATTCGGCCGTTTCAAACAAAGGCAAGCCGACCACACCGGAAAAACTTCCTTTTATAGATGCCACAAATATTCCTCCCACCCCTTGAATGGCATAGCTTCCGGCTTTATCGGCCGGCTCGCCGCTATGCCAATAGGCCAGCATTTCCTGCTCCGTTAGCGGTCTGAAAGTGACGTCAGTAATGCTGACAGCCCGCCAGTGTTCGTGCCCTCTGAGCGAAATTGCGCTATAGACTTGATGGGTTCTGCCCGACAACTGCGTCAACATGGCGATCGCATCCTGCTGATTCTTGGGTTTTCCCATAATCAAATCACCCAACACCACAGCCGTATCGGCCGCCAGAACCGGCACGCTGACTCCCACTTGCGCGACACAGGCAGCCGACTTTTCCGCCGCCACGCGCTTTACATAATCCAGCGGCGATTCATTGATGCGTGGCGTCTCGTCAAGGTCGATCGGATTAACCGCATAAGTGACCTTGATTTGATCCAGCAGTTCCTTTCGGCGGGGCGAAGCGGAAGCAAGAATAAGCTGTACAGTCATTATCGATGATAGGGGTGATTGTGAAGAATGCTCCAGGCGCGATAAATCTGCTCGGCCACGATAATCCGCACCAAGGGATGAGGAAATGTCAGCTTTGAAAGACTCCAGGATTCCCTGGCCATTTGCTTGGCCGCATCGGCCAGACCTTCCGGCCCGCCGACCAGCAAGGCAATGTTCTGCCCGCCTTCCAGCCAGCGCTTCATGGCCTGCGCCAGTTCGGGAGTCGTCCAGGGCTTGCCTGGAATATCCAGGGTCACGATATACGCCCCTTGAGGGATGGCCGCCAGCATGCGTTCACCTTCTTCCTTGACGATCCTGGCCACATCGCTGTTCTTCCCTCGTTTGCCCGGCGCTATCTCTTTAAGCACAAGCTCGCATTCACGCGGCAGGCGCTTGGCATACTCATCATATCCCTGCTGCACCCAGCCGGGCATACGGTTTCCTACTGAAATCAGATTTATTTGCATGCGGTGCAGAATACAGAGATCATAGTTTTGATGCAATGCAGCCTGATGGACAAACTCAGCCATTCAATAAAAATGCTGGTCGCCTATCAGGCGCATACTGGCGAAAAATGATGCGGCCTGAAGCTTAACTACTCAGCCGCATCAACTGTTAGCGCAAATACATAGTGTAGCCTTTATGGCTCCGTTTTTGCTTAATTTTTTTAACTGATGATGCACAGTTGTAGAGGCGATTTTAATCGCCTTGGGCGAATGAATTCGCCCCTACAGGGCATTCTACAAGTCGGGAAGTATTTCCAACCGAATCCTTAGCAAGTCCTCTTCCAGTGTTTTCTTACGGCATAAGAACGGACGTCGACAGTTTTATTCACGGTATCAAAAAAACTGGCGACCACGACTAAAAACAGCGGAATAGCCGCATTGCCAATAACAGGACACCGAAGCAATTTCGGCCAAGATGATTTGAAGAATATAACCTGCTCTCTATTCGACGACAGGCAGGCTTCAGATGAAAAGCGCTCAGACTCTGAGCCGAATAAGAATAAAAATCTAGCTGATTTGCTATACGATGCTAAATATCAAGAACTCAAGCGGCCTGGACGGGAATGGCATGAGAGGAACGCAGAACTTCGTTCTTTTCATTGAAATAGACCAGCGTAGGTTTGTAATTTGCCAGCTCTTTTTGATCCAAAACAGCATAAGCGCAAACAATAATCAGATCGCCAGGACAGGCCATTCGAGCCGCCGCCCCATTAACGGAAAACAATCCGGAACCTTCTTCCGCGCGAATGGCATAGGTAGTAAAACGGGCACCGTTATTAATATTGTAAATCTGTATCTGCTCGTATTCCCGAATGCCTGCGAGATCAAGAATATTGCCATCGATTGCACAGGAACCTTCATAACCCAATTCCGAATGGGTTACCGTCGCTCTGTGTAATTTCGCTTTAAGCATTGTAAGTTGCATATTAAAAACAATGTAAATATTTTTAAGAACTACTCATTATGCATTAATTGCATAATGGCTTCAACTTTTTAGATATCAAAAATAAAATGACATCCAGTATTTTCCATCATTGCACAAGGCCTGTCGATTTGCGCCAAAAATAAAAAATTCGAGCAAGTACACAGCAGTTCAAAGAAATTATCGCCTTTAACTTTATCTGGAAAAATAGATATTATCGATCAACCGGGTTCTGCCCAGCTTTGCCGCTGCCAGTATAACCAAATCCTTGTCCTCTGCTTCCGCTTTTTTTAGATCATTGCTGCGGCATATGGAAAAATAATCCGGTTGGAAGCCGGCTTCGCGCAAAGACAGCATCGCCCGAATCTCTATGTCCGCATAAGCCTGCTTGCCGGATAAAACGGCATCACGCGCCATGCGTAAGGATTCATAGAGTTTAGGCGCCGCCTTTATTTCTTCTGTGGATAAATAACCGTTTCTGGAACTCATCGCCAAACCGCTGGGCTCCCGCACCGTATCTACGCCGATAATTTCTACCGGAAAATTCAGATCCCTGACCATGGTCCGTATTACGGCCAACTGCTGAAAGTCCTTTAACCCGAATAAGGCAATATCCGGCTGCACCAAATTAAATAGCTTGCAGACGACTGTCGCCACGCCGTTAAAATGCCCGGGCCTGGACGTTCCGCAATGCAGTTCGGAAAGCCCCGCTACCGATACGACCGTTTTGGCATCAGACATATACATTTCCGAAACAGGAGGCAGAAACAGCAGATCTGCGCCGACAGTCTCGAGTTTTTCCTGATCTTCCCGTTCAGTGCGCGGATACGTTTCAAAATCCTCACCCGCGCCGAATTGAGTGGGATTGACGAAAATGCTGACCACCACGCGATCGGCTTTTTGCCGGGCCTCGCTGACCAATTTCAAGTGACCTACATGCAGGTTGCCCATGGTCGGCACAAAGGCGATGCGCTCACCGGCCGAGCGCCAGCCAGCAATGACATTGCGCAGTTCAGATGCTGAAGTGACTTTCTGCATGACTTAAAAACTGTGTTCGGATGTTGGAAACTGCGACTGTTTGACGGCTGAATGATAAGCGGCGATAGCCTGCCCGATATCAGCGGCATCCTGCATGAAATTCTTCGAAAATCGCGGCCGCTTGCTGACGCCGATATTGAGCATGTCATAAAGCACCAGCACCTGCCCGTCGCAATCGATGCCGGCTCCGATGCCTATGACGGGAATAGCAAGCTGAGAGCTGACGTCCCTGGCCAACTCGGCAGGTACGCATTCCAGAACCAGCAATCCCGCCCCCGCTTGCTCCAACTGATGCGCATCGGCAATTATTTTTTCGGCCTCGAGGCGCTCTTTGCCCTGCACTTTATAATCGCCTAATTGATTGATGGATTGCGGCAATAGGCCTAAATGTCCACAGACCGGAATACCCTGATCGACCAGAAAACGGACACAGTCAATGCGCGCCCCTTCGAGTTTGACCATTTGCGCGCCGCCGGCTTGCATCAGACGAGCGGCGTTTTCGGCCGCCATAAGCGGCGTGGCATAACTCATAAAAGGCAGGTCGGCGATAATAAACGCCCGCCGCCTGACATGACTGACGCAAAAGGTATGGTAAACCATGTCATCCATAGTGACCGGCAGAGTAGTACTGCGCCCCTGGATAACCATGCCCAAAGAGTCCCCCACCAGCATCACATCAATGCCAATGCTGTCGATCAGCATGCTGAAACTGGCATCGTAGGCAGTCAGGCAACTAATTTTTTCGCCACATCGCTTCATCGCAACCAGATCATTGATTGATAATGGCTTTACCGTGGATAACGAGGAATATTGAGTCATCTCAAGCCAACCGTTTCAGGCCATTTAAAGGACAGTTTTTAACCAGCTCCGCGATATGGCCTTTGCCCGGCACCAATAGTTCCGGCGCAATTTCATACAAGGGATACAGCACAAAGGCTCGCTCGGCGATGCCTACATGCGGAACGGTCAACTCAGGCAGATCAATTTGCTGCTGGCCATAAACCAGCAAGTCCAGATCCAGCGTCCTGGCGCCCCAGCGCTCGCCTTTGCGCACTCGGCCGTGCTCATGCTCAATACGCTGCAGGTTTCTCAGCAAATCCATGGCCGGCAAGACCGTAGTGACGGCCATAACGGCATTGACATAATCAGGCTGGTCCTGCGGCCCCATCGGCAGACTATGGTACAGGCTCGAAAAGGCAAGCTCTTCAACACCTGACAAGCCGGCAATTGCTGCGTGCGCCGATTGAATTTGCCCTGCCGGGTTTTCAAGGTTGCTGCCCAAGCCTATGTAAGCGATAACCTGGTCCTTGCCTGAGTTTTTCATAGCTGAACTCATTTCAAACCAACACTTTAAACACTTTTATCCTGAGCGGCAGGTTTTTTACGGTAAGTTCTTTTCCGCTTTGCCTTGCCGGTCTTAACGCCGCGCGGAGGCCGGGTCATCTTCCTTTGCTCGGTTTCGTCGGCCTCCTGATACCGGGCCCACCATGCCGGCAGCTCAGGATCGGCACCGCCTGTCTCTGCACGCAGCACCAGAAAATCATAGGCAGCCCTAAAGCGCGGGTGTGTCAGCAAGCGGCTGGGCTTGGAACCGATACGCATATTGAATTTGGGCTGCAGCGTCCAGACTTCGCGCATTGACATGGTGATATGGCGAGGCAGGGACGTACTGCTATTCTGCCTGGAGACCACTTCATTGGCGGCTTCCTGATAGGCCATGGATTCCGCCATGCCTCTCGCTATTTTTTCCTTGGCCCGTATCGCTACCGGCTCCCATAAAAAAGCAGACCATAGAAAATAAGCCGTAACGGTTTTGCCTTCGGCAATCCTGTTATCGGAATTTTCCAGCGCCTTGACCAGGAACAATTTGGGGAAACCTTCTTCCTCGAGCGCCAGACTGCTTTCGGTATCGGGAAACAATATCTGGAACAGCCCATAATGCCTGAGCATTTCAAAAGTCTGCAATGCGTAGCCCGACAAAAACAGCTTCAAGGCTTCATCGTAAAGCCGGGCAGCCGGTATGCCGTACAGCAACTCGGCGAGCTCATGAATGGGCTTTTCGCAAGCAGGGTCCAGATTAAAACCGAGCTTCACGGCAAAACGCACCGCCCTCAGCATGCGCACGGGGTCTTCACGAAAGCGCGTTTCAGGATCGCCGATCAGCCTGAGCGTTCCGGTCTTATGGTCGTCCATGCCGCCGGTGTAATCGACTACCGAAAAATCCTTGATGTTGTAATAGAGCGCATTGACCGTAAAATCGCGCCGCCAGACATCTTCCTCGATCGTGCCGTAGACATTGTCCCGCAGCAGGCGCCCTTCCTTGCTAAGCACCTGCTTATCATCCTGGGCATCTCCTGCGCCGCGGAAAGTAGCCACTTCAATAATTTCGCGGCCGAAATGCACATGCGCAAGGCGAAATCTACGACCGATTATGCGGCAATTGCGAAAAATCTTTCTGATCTGCTCGGGATCCGCATCCGTTACGACATCGAAATCCTTAGGCTCCCGCCCCAGCAATAAATCCCGCACACAGCCGCCGACAAGATAGGCCTGGAATCCCGACTTCTGCAATCGATATAAAACCTTCAATGCATTTTCGCTGATCTGGGACCGCGAAATATTATGTTCGGCGCGCGCATATACCCTCACTGCTGGCGCATTTGCTGCTGGCACAGCATCCGGTTCAGCTTCATTTCTGGCTGGATTAATAATTTTTTTAAAGAAGTTTAAAATAGTCTTTATACCCTGTCTGTTTTCTAAAATTTAGTAATCATATCATTTCATATGATTCTAGCCCAATTGACAACTTTCTTTTCTTTTACATTCCCCTTTTTATTATAGTAAAATCGCAATCCTGATTTTTAATAGCAGTCTCAATCGGTTCGACATTTTGTTTTTAACGGTTTATAAAGATCAGGCAACCCTTTTTTTAACTACCTGCACAAATCATTAACGTGCTTGACGGAATTGTTATGTTCAAAAAGATTATAAATGGCTTCATTGACCAACCTTTGCTAACCAGCCTTTTTGTAACAGATTTCTTAATTCTTCTGTTCCATAAACCGCCTTTCCTGTTCTCATTGGCGATGCTGGGAGCGTTAGTCACTATGTGCATGTATTTCGGCCAAAAACTGGCTTTATTTAAAGACTAATTGTCTCGTTCGATCCGGAAAAAGCAGCTAAAACCAGATAATGGCTCATCGCCAGTACCTGGTTTTTTGCGCCGTCTGGCGGCCATTATTTATGATCTTTTTCTGCTGCTCGCCCTTTTGTTTTTCGCGACAGCTCTGCTACTGCCGTTGAATGCCGGAGAGGCCTTCACTTCCCAACAATTTTTTTATCCCGTTTATCTGCTCGTTATCAGCTTCTTTTTTTATGCCTGGTTCTGGACCCATGGAGGACAAACCTTGGGACTGCGGACATGGAAACTGAAAGTACTAACCTTCAACGGCGAACCCATTAATTGGAAACAAGCCTTTTTGCGCTTTTTAGGCGCTATAATCTCCTGGGCCTTTTTTGGATTGGGCTTTTTATGGATTCTTATCGATAAAAACCGTCGCGGCTGGCATGACTATTTATCGAAAACCGCCTTGTTTTTTGACTCTCAAGATATGCGGCGCTAACTGAGGCCAATCAGATCAGGAATTGACGTGATGGCATTATATTGGTTTATCCGACATTTTTCTTCCGCCCCTAAAAACGCTTATCCAATAGATAAATCGAGCGGCAATCCGTCACCAGTGCAGATAAATTATCCGCATCCCGGACGCCTCCTGGCCCCACTGAAGACCGAAACCAACCTTTGCTACTATGGGCCGACCTCATCAGCAGTCTTGATTCAGAGAGCAAGAAAGCCATGCTCGCCTATGCCGTATTGAGATGTAACGAATTAGTCCTGACTTTTCTCTGCACGAACCGCATAAAACGCATCAATGCAACCGCGAACCTACTTTGCTTAAAACTATGAATAATCCATTACTGCAAAACTCAGTATTACCGTTATTTTCACAAATCAAACCCGAACAGGTTGAGCCTGCCATCGATCAACTGTTGGCTGAAGCCCGAGCCGTTGTCGAACAGCATCTTCAGGCCACTGCCGAATACACTTGGGAAAATTTGGTTGAACCGATTGAAGATGCGGAAGACCGCCTGGGCAAGGCCTGGTCTCCGGTCAGCCATATGAACTCGGTCGTCAACAGCGACGCCCTGCGCGAGGCATATAACGCCTGCCTGCCCAAGCTCAGCGAATATTCGACCGAAATGGGCCAGAATGAAAGATTGTTTAATGCCTATCAGTTTATTGCCGCCAGCGATGCATATGCCGCGTTGGATACGGCGCAGCAAAAAATCATCCAGAACGCGTTAAGAGACTTCAGGTTGTCCGGTATCGATCTCGATGCCGAAAAAAAGCAGCGTTATAAGGAAATCAGTCAGGAATTATCGCAGCTTGCCAGCAAGTACGAAGAAAACCTGATGGACGCAACTAATGCCTGGACCAAGCTGATCAGAGATGCAGATGATCTGGCCGGACTGCCGGAGTCCGCACTGGCGGTGGCCCGGCAGACCGCTGAAAGCCATAATGAAGAAGGCTGGATGATCACGCTGCAGTTTCCTTCCTACAGCGCGGTCATGACTTATGCCGACAACCGGGAATTGCGCCGTGAACACTATGAAGCCTTTGCTACGCGCGCCTCGGACCAGGGACCGCATGCCGGCCTTTACGACAACGGCGAAATCATGAAAAAAACCCTGGCCTTGCGTCATGAGAAAGCGCTATTGCTGGGTTTTAACAATTATGCCGAATTGTCGCTGGCCAGGAAAATGGCCGAAAAACCCGACGACGTGATCGGCTTCCTGGAAGACCTGGCCGACCGATCCTGGCGCCAGGCGCGCAAGGATTTAGTGGAATTGCGCCAGTTCGCCAAGCAGCACTACGGCATCGGTGACCTGCAGCCTTGGGATATCGGCTATTACTCGGAAAAAATGCGCCAGCACTATTACCAACTGTCCCAGGAAGAAGTCAAAGCCTACTTCCCCATCACACGCGTCTTGCCGGGCCTGTTTGCCGTCGTTGAAAAACTTTTCGGCCTGAATATCAGCGAAATTACCGGCTTCGACAGTTGGCATCCTGATGTGCGCTTCTTCGAGATCCACGACCAGCACGGCCAACTGCGCGGCCAGTTTTATACCGATCTGTATGCGCGTCCGAAAAAACGCGGCGGGGCCTGGATGGATGATTGCGTAAGCCGCAAGAAATCCGGCGATCGCATTCAAACGCCGGTCGCGTATTTAACCTGCAACTTTACGCCGCCTGCCGGCAATGATCCGGCGTTATTGACCCATGACGAAGTCACGACGCTATTTCATGAATTCGGCCATGGCCTGCACCACATGCTCACGCAGGTCGATCATTTGGGCGTATCGGGCATCAACGGCGTCGAGTGGGACGCTGTTGAACTGCCCAGCCAGTTCATGGAAAACTGGTGCTGGGAAAAAGAAGCGTTGGCGCTGATCTCCGGCCATTATCAAACCAGGGAACCGCTGCCCGAAGAACTGTTCAATAAAATGCTGGCAGCCAGAAATTTCCAGTCCGGCATGATGATGGTCAGACAGCTCGAATTCAGCCTGTTCGATTTCAGAATCCACCGGGATTACGATCCTAAAAAAGGCGACCGCATTTACCAGACGCTGGAGCAGATCAGAGATATGGTCGCCGTCATCAAGCCGCCCAAATTCAACCGGTTTGCGCACAGCTTCTCGCATATTTTCGCAGGCGGTTATGCCGCCGGCTATTACAGCTATAAATGGGCCGAGGTGCTGTCCAGCGACGCCTTCTCTCTGTTTGAAGAAAAAGGCATTTTTGATCAGGAAACCGGTCGCTCATTCCTGGCCAACATTCTTGAAAAAGGCGGCAGTGAAAATGCCATGGACTTGTTCGTCCGCTTCCGCGGCCGCAAACCGACCATCGATGCGTTACTGCGGCACAACGGCATAGCGGCATGAAATACAGGGACCTGCGCGACTTTATCAAGCAACTGGAAAAACAGGGCGAGCTGAAGCGGATCAAGATCCCTGTCGATCCCTATCTGGAAATGACCGAAATCTGCGACCGCACCTTGAAGCAAGGCGGTCCAGCGCTACTGTTCGAATATCCGGCAGGCTCCAACATCCCGGTCCTGGCTAACCTGTTCGGCACGCCGCGCCGCGTCGCCATGGGCATGGGCGCCGAATCGGTCACGGAACTGCGCGGCATCGGCGAATTGCTGGCCTATCTGAAAGAACCGGAACCGCCCAAAGGCATGAAAGACGCCATGGAAAAAATTCCGGTTTTCAAGCAGGTGCTGAATATGGCGCCCAAGCTGATCAAGGAACCGCCCTGCCAGGAACTGGTGCGCGAAGGCGACGAAATCGATCTGGGCGATTATCCGATTCAAACCTGCTGGCCTGACGATGCGGGGCCTTTGATCACCTGGCCTTTGGTCATCACCAAAGGCCCGAATAAAGAACGGCAGAACCTGGGCATTTACCGACAACAGGTCATCGGCAAAAACAAGGTCATCATGCGCTGGCTGGCGCATCGCGGCGGCGCCCTGGATTTCAGGGAATGGCAGCAGGCCCATCCTGGCAAGCCTTTCCCCGTTGCCGTAGCCTTGGGCGCAGACCCGGCTACAATTCTGGCCGCCGTCACGCCGATTCCCGATACATTATCCGAATATGCTTTTGCAGGCCTGCTGCGAGGCAGCAAGACGGAAGTGGCGAAATGCCTGAGTAACGACCTGCAGGTTCCGGCCAGCGCCGAAATCGTCCTGGAAGGCTTTATCTATCCCGGAGAAACGGCGCCTGAAGGCCCGTTCGGCGATCATACCGGTTATTACAATGAGGTCGATGAATTCCCGGTATTCACAATAGAACGCATCACCCAGCGCCAGGCGCCTATCTATCACAGCACCTATACGGGCCGCCCGCCTGATGAGCCCGCCATCCTGGGCGTGGCCCTGAATGAAGTCTTCGTGCCGATCCTGCAAAAGCAGTTTCCGGAGATTGTTGACTTTTACCTGCCGCCGGAAGGTTGCTCCTACCGCATGGCCGTGATCAGCATGAAAAAACAATATGCCGGCCATGCCAAACGCGTCATGCTCGGCACCTGGTCATTCCTGCGCCAGTTCATGTACACGAAGTTCGTCATCGTCGTCGATGACGATGTGGACGTGCGCAATTGGCAGGATGTAATCTGGGCCATGACCACGCGCATGGACCCGGCCCGAGACCTGACGATACTGGAAAATACGCCTATCGATTATCTTGACTTCGCCTCGCCGGTTTCAGGGCTAGGCTCCAAGGTCGGATTTGATGCGACCAACAAGTGGCCAGGGGAAACCAACAGGGAATGGGGCCGGCCTATCGCCATGTCCGAGGAAATCATTAAAAAAGTGGATAAGATCTGGGACTCTTTGTTTTAAAGCCGTAGACATTGGCTCAACGGATAAAGAGCTTGGAAGTGTAAAAAAATGCGCCCGCAATTAGCGGTGAAGAATGCCTTTTCCCGAGAAAGAATTGGCAATCCGGCGCTCCTGAATTATGGGCGCCCGGATTGCCATGTTTTTATTAGGATATGGTATCGATCCGGCTGACGATTTCGCTGGAGGCCAGCTCCAGTCCGGATTTATAGCACTCACTGGCTTTATCCTTATCGCCGCGTGCAGACAGCAAATCACCCAGCAACTGATAAGCCAGCACAGTCGGCTCGACACTAATGCTGTGGTTGAAATATCTTTCGGCTTTTCCGGCATCGCCGCATTTCAGGCTTAATTTACCTATGATTGACAGCAGCACTGCATCGCCGGCATGCGAAGTGAGCCATTGCTCAGCCGTTTCAAGCTGCCTGGCGGGATCGGCCGACTGTATACTGCCAAACAGGACCAAAAGAGTCTGATCCCAGTTTGCCGATAAAGTCTTAGCCAGCTCATCTTCAACCTTGGCGCCGACACCGGCCCCGATCATCGCGGCAAAATAAATGGCCGAGACGCCATGCACGCTTTTTATATAACCCGGAATTTCCGACCAGAGCGATTCAATTTCATTGATATTGCCATTTTCGGCCGCCTGCTTTAACAGTTTGCTGAATGCTTCTGTTTCCAGCAATTTTATCTCGGCTTCCATCAGAATTTTATTATTGTGCAATGACGGAATCAGCTTTCGTATCCCTTCCCAGTCGCCGATATGCTGATAAGTCTGGTGCAGTAATTTCAGCACGCTGGCATGAGTCGGATCTATGGAGTGCAATCGAGTCAGCGTTTCCAGGGCTTGGTCAAACTGGTTTCCTGACAGGTTCAGCTCCGCTTGAGTCAAGCCGATCGCGATATCGGAACCGGGTGCCTGATCCGCAGCTTTTCTAAGGTATTCGTCTCTTTTATCAATCGCGCCGCGCGATTGAGCGGCCTTCGCAGCTGTCAAGTAGTGCAGCAATGGCGCGCCGCTATGCGATGCGTGTTTAATCAGCACTTTTTCGGCTCTTTCCCAATTGCCTTCGGCTGAATCCACCAATCCTGCAATCAAAGCTTCCTGAGAACGGTTGAATTTAACGCTTTTTCCGCGCGCTTTGATTTGCTCGGGCAATCTGAGCAGCCATCCCAGGAATCTGAAAAACAGATAGAAGATAAAAAATCCCATGATCAGGCTGACTGCAAAAACAACCAATGAAGTCTCAACGGACCACTGGCCAATGCCAATCAGTACATAACCGGGACTTTCAAAGCTGCTCAGCCATTGATTGACTAAAAAAGCGGCCGCAATCGCAAGTAAAAAAGCCCCTAAAAAGAAAAATATGGTTTTCTTCATCGCAGACTCTCTTGTTATTGCGCAGCAGGTGCAGATTCAGGTGTCGGAGCCGGTGCTACTGCCGGTTCCGACTCTTGCTTGGGCTGAGGCTCTTGCTTGGACTTGGGCTCCGCTGCAGGCTCTGGCGAAGGCATGGCTTTATCTGTTTCCAGCCTGAGTTTGACAATGTCCCTGAGCATCTTCAAAGACAGACTGATGTCTGGATACTGGCTATGGATCTGGATACTCTTCATTCTATCCAGCTCGGCAATAAAGCTTTTCGTCTGTGCATCCTGCATGAAATGTTGTTCGGCCCATTTTTTTGCATCCGCCAGACCTGCCTGATAAAGCGTTTCATTACGCTGAACCAGTGCAACTTTGGCCGATTCCAGCTTTAGTCTCAACTGCTCTTTAATAAATTGAGCTTCCTCCTGGGTTAATGTCGCCTTGATCGGCTGCTCGGTATGCCGGATCGTGACATATTCTTCCAATCCGCTCAGCGCTGAATCAATCAGATCCAGTCCTTCCTGGGATTCACCCGCCGGCTTTTCAGGGGCTTTTGGCGGTGTCGGCGTCTTTCCGGCATACGGCAGAAATAAAGTCAGATTGTCAATCTGGCTGGCCTGCGTCTGAATTGCGGAATACATACCGACAATATCAGGCTCCTCGACTCTGTTGAGAGCAGCGATATCCTTGACGATCTGTTCACGCACTTTAAATACTGCCGCATCGCCGCTCTCCCGTAAGCGCTGGTCAGCCGCCTCCAATGCCTGGCGCGCTGTGTTTACATCGCCTATCAGATGCAAACGTTCGTTGGCTGTACTGAGCAGATATTCGGCATCGGCAATCAGCCAGTCGCCGCGCGTCTTGCTGAGCTGCCGCTGCACCTGCTGTATGGCTGTGTTTAACTCTTTGCGGGTACTGTCGAGTTTCTCATTATGTAAACGGGAAAAGTCCTCGAGCGTTTTGGTAAAATGCGTGTCTTTGCCGGCAATACTGGCTTCCAGAGTGGCCAATTGCGACTGCACAGAGGCCAGTTGCGACTGATAACCGCTGATCTGCTTCGATAATTCGAGCAACTGCATGTCACCCTTGTTGACTTCACTGTCTAAGCTGGCCTGTTCTTCGCGCAATTGGGTAAAAAGGAAGAATCCAGCGCCTGCCAATGCGATAATAATGAGCAAAGTAATGATGCCAAACCAGAACCCGCTACGAGACCGGTGAACTTTATTACTCTCGCCCACATTCTGTTCCTGTTTTTCACTCAATTCGGCCACACTATTCCCCATTACATACTATTGTTACTGTATCAAGAATTGCTGTATCAGCAGGACTTTCCGTCACGGCAATTCGCTTAAAACCCATCCCGGCAGCTAATTGCCCGATCCTATCGCTCACCACCACCAGGGGTATAGGCAATAACAGCCGATGATTTTCTTCGCCCAGCATGATCAATAAATTTTGTAGCGCTTCACCGCTGGTTACAGTAATGACATCCAACCGGTGCTGGGTAAGTAATTGGACTACTTGCGAGTTGTCAATGCTGGGAATTGTCCTTTTGTACACTTCCAGATACTGAACATCCGCCCCTCGACTGCGCAGCGTATTGGCCAGTTCCTCTCGTCCGCCTTCCCCTCGCACGATCAAGCAGGACTGCCCTTTTATCTGTTGTATTTGCGGCATGGCCAACAATGCTTCACTGGTATAACCCTGTTCAGGCACTGCATCGACAGTCAGTCCGGCGGCTTCCAATGCCTGAGCGGTTGCTCGCCCCACTGCGGCAAATCGCACAGCCTTTAATCGATCTATTTTGCCATTATTCGCTTTCAGTGCAAAATTTACTGCATTTGGGCTAATAAAAACAACCCATTGGAATTTGTCGAGGTTTTTCAGCGCATCCTGAACCTCGTCAATATTGTCGCGCGCAACAATATCGAGCACGGGAAACCGAACGGCCTCGCCGCCGCGCGCCTGAATCAAGCGGCTTAGATTTTCTGCCTGATGCGCCGGCCGCGTGACTAGAACCCGCGCACCGTTCAAACCGCTGCTCAATGAAACAACGCTTGCAGAATTTTATCTGCGCCACAGGCCAATAAATCTTCCGCGATCGAGCGTCCAATTGCCTCGGCCTGGTCAGGAGTGCCTGACTGCGCAGTGCGAAAAATCACCGTGCCGTCAGGGCTGCCGACCAATCCGCGCATGACCAGCTGATTGCCCTGCAATTGCGCAAAGCCGGCAATCGGTACCTGGCACCCGCCATTCAAGCGCGCGTTCATCGCTCTTTCGGCGCTGACGCAAATACTGGTGGCCTGGTCATGCAAGGCGCTCAGCATCGCATTGACTTCAACATCATCCACCCGGCATTCTATGCCGATAGCGCCTTGACCTATGGCCGGCAGGCTGATGCCGGGATCGAGGCTTTCTGTAATACGCCCGGCCATGCCCAATCGCTTCAGCCCTGCTGAAGCTAAAATAATGGCGTCAAATTCATCGGCATCGAGCCTGGCCAATCGCGTATTGACGTTGCCTCTCAGCGACAGGATTTCCGCTTCGGGGAATCTTTCTTTTATCTGGCATTGCCGGCGCAAGCTGGACGTGCCGATCCGGGCATCGGGCGGCAATTCTTCTAATGATGCATAGCGGTTCGATACGAAGGCATCGGTTGGATCTTCGCGCGTTAAAATGGCGGCCAGATGCAACCCTTCCGGAAACTCCACAGGCACATCTTTCATCGAATGCACGGCGATATCGGCCGTCCCTTCCAGCATGCCCTGTTCCAGTTCCTTGACGAACAACCCTTTGCCGCCCACCTTGGCCAAAGGCGCATCCAGGATTTTATCGCCGCGCGTAGTCATTTTAACCAGTTCGGTTTTCAAGCCAGGAAAAGCCCGCTCCAGGCGTTCGGCGACATGTTCTGCCTGCCATAGCGCCAGAGGACTTCTGCGCGTGGCTATACGAATAATTTTTTCAGCCAAAATAAACCCTTCTATTTTGAATATAAAAAACGCATTGTAACTCCATTTAACGCAATGGTGCCTTATTGTGCTTAAATTCTTTAAGACAAGTGCGCACTTTCGCAGCCAGCCTGCGGCTGACTGCCAATCTCTCGTCAGCGCCCTGACATTTGACCAGCAATTGCCCGTCCGGTTTTTTCTCCAGCTCTTCAATATGCAGCAAGGAAACCAGCGCATTACGGTGTATGCGGATAAACAATCCGCTGAACTCGTCTTCCAGCGCTTTCAACGACTCGTCGAGCAAATAGGCTTTCTGTAGCGTTTTGATGATGACGTATTTTTGATCGGCCTGAAAAAACACAATGTCTTTAACCGGAATCAGGTGCAAATCTGCCTGCACCTGCACGCAGAGATGAGAGCGTGCAGGTCTCTCGGGCAGCCATTGCATCAGGCCGTCCCATTTTGCACGATTGAACACCTGCGCTTTTTGGAGCGCATTCAGCAAGCGCTCCTTGCGTATCGGCTTCAACAAATAATCGACCGCATTCGCGTCAAAAGCCTGCAAGGCATGCTCATCATAAGCGGTCGTGAAAATAATGGCCGGCGGCGATTGCGTCCTTGCCAGCTCCCGCGCCACGTCCAGCCCGTCCATGTCCGGCATTCTGATATCCAGCAGCAAAATATCCGCCCCTGTCTGCTGCCATTTTTGCAGGGCTACACGGCCGTTTTCGGCCTCCGCAACGATCTGAATATCCTCATTCAGTTCATTGAGCAGACTTTTCAACCGCAACCTGGCCAGTTTTTCATCATCGGCGATTAAAACTTTCATGATGTGGCCTGATAAGGAATCATTATATCCACGTGATAATTACCTTCTTTTATATACCGGTCGAGACGGCCGTTGCCCTCGAAACAGCCTGCTATCCTGGCTGCCAGATTGGCCATCGCAACCTGGTTGCCTTTGCGCTGGCGATGGCTTCCCTCAGGCGGCAGCGTGTTGCTCACCGACAGCACAATTCCGCCGATGCTTCTGGTGCCCTTGATAACGATTTCACCGCCATTCGGATCGGGCTCCACACCATGATAAATCGCGTTCTCAACCAGCGGCTGCAGGCTCAGCGGCGGCAACAGGGCGTCTTGGGGCACATCGTCAATATCCCAGCTGACTTTCAGGCGCTCGTCCAGCCGATGAAACTCGATCGCCAGATACAGATTCACCAGCTTGATTTCCTCGTCCAGCCGCACCAAACGGGCATGGTCGACCAGCATGCTGGCGCGAATCAGCTCTGCAAGATCCTCCACCAGTTCCTCGGCCAATTTGGGATCGATCCGGGTCAAACTGGCAATGGTGTTCAAACTGTTGAACAGGAAATGCGGCCTCATCCTTGACTGCAGCGCATCCAGACTGGCGGTAGCCTGTGCTTCGACCTGTTGCCGCCATTGATGCAGGACAAACAGATAGCGCAGGATCGCCAATGACATCAGACTGCTAATGCCTAGCGTGCGCCAGTAAAACCCGGCCTTTTGCACCGGCTCTACCAAAGGCAATAAAAGGCCCGCATTCGGCAACGCCTCCACGACCAGCCAGCAAACCAGGACGCTGATCAGCTGAATAATGCCAAATGCCGCCAATCCCGCGATGAAATCGTTGCCGCGCGCCAGCTTTTTCCTTAATAGGCACAAACAGGCCGCGCTCATCAAGGCAATCCACAGCGCGAGCAACGATCGGATGCCGAATTCGGATAAAAACCCCAATGCCGATGTATCGGCTGCCAATGTCAGTAAAAACGCCAGCAACTCGGCCAGGAAAAACACGGCCAGCAGCATCCTGACTGAGCAAAAATCCGGCAAAAAAATCTTCTCTGCTTTTAAATTCATAACCCACAGTTTAGTTGTATAATTCGGGATTTTCCGTTAATCGCATTAAAAAATCGCCATGACCACAGTTAATTCCAACAAACTTTCCAGTGCCCGCTTTGCCGAAGCGACCGATGCCTTCGTCGAGGTATTCACCGCTTCGGTGGATTTTGACAAGCGCATGGCGGAGCAGGACATTCAAGGCTCCATCGCGCATGCCACCATGCTCTGCAAGATCGGCATCCTGACTGAGCAGGAACGCGACGACATCATCGGCGGCCTGACCCAAATCGGACAGGAAATCAGGGACGGCAATTTTGCCTGGTCGATCAAGCAGGAAGATGTGCACATGAACATCGAAGCGCGGCTGACCGACATGATCGGCATCGCCGGCAAGAAACTGCATACGGGCCGCTCGCGCAACGACCAGGTGGCGACCGATATTCGCCTGTATCTGCGCAGCGAGATCGGCAGCATCAGCGGCCAGCTCAAACGCCTGCAGACGGCCATTCTCGACCTGGCCGAAAAAGAAGCCGACACGATCATGCCCGGCTTCACGCACCTGCAGGTCGCCCAGCCGGTCACGTTCGGCCATCACCTGATGGCCTGGTTTGAAATGCTGAGCCGTGACTACGAAAGGCTGCAGGACTGCAAAAAACGCCTCAACATCATGCCCCTGGGCGCCGCCGCATTGGCCGGCACCAGTTACCCGATCGACCGGCAGATGACGTCCGACCTGCTCGGCTTCAGCCGTCCGTCGGCCAATTCGCTCGATTCGGTCAGCGACCGCGATTTCGCCATCGAATTCACGGCCGCCGGCAGCCTGATCATGATGCATTTGTCGCGTTTTTCCGAAGAACTGATCCTGTGGTCCAGCGCGCAGTTCAACTTCATCGATATTCCCGATGCCTTCTGCACCGGTTCGTCGATCATGCCGCAAAAGAAAAACCCGGATGTGCCCGAACTGGTGCGCGGCAAATCCGGACGGGTGACCGGTCATCTGATGTCACTGCTGATGCTGATGAAGAGCCAGCCGCTGGCTTACAACAAGGACAACCAGGAAGACAAGGAACCGCTGTTCGATACGGTCGATACCTTGATCAACTGCCTGCGCGCCTTTGCCGACATGGTGCCGCACATCATCGCCAAACGGCAGAACATGTACGATTCGGCCAAACGCGGCTTTGCCACGGCCACCGATCTGGCCGATTACCTGGTCCGCAAAGGCATGGCTTTCCGCGATGCGCATGAAGTGGTAGGACAAGCCGTACGGCTGGGCCTTGACAGCAACCGCGATCTGTCTGAGCTTTCACTGGCGGAACTGCAACAGTTTTCAACGGCGATTACAGACGATGTGTTTAAGGTGCTGACACTGGAAGGCTCGGTCGCGGCCCGCAAGCATATCGGCGGCACAGCGCCTGAAACCGTCAAACAGGCTATTCAAACCGCGCGGCAAAACCTGCCGGCAGCTTAATAACGTCCGTCTCGAAGGTGTAAAGCCTTATCGGGCTTTACACCTTATGCTGTGCCTCAATATAGAACCTGGACCTGTCTCCCACCTCTCCGCGGCTTTCACCGGATGTCCGGAGGCAATCCTTATTGAAAGGCGCTTCATATTAATGTCCGCCTTCAGCGACTGCTGAATCAACGCCCTTTCCTCGGACCAAACCTTGGAACTTATCATCATCGGTATTGATTCGGCCGACTTCCGAATTTCATATCGACAGTCTGGAACAATTAAAACTGTTCATTATCTGAGTTAAAAGTGGGGGGACTTAAGGTCGCCCAGGCGGATGAATTCGCCTCTACATAAGTGCTGATTTCATCGGCAAATCAGAAAGCTATTTTTAACCGGATCCTAAATGGCTGATTTTAATGCATAGTGATTGCGGACAGGTATGCAGATGTCTTACACCGCAGCAACCTAAGACCGGCATCAATGGACTAACCGCCTAGGCTTTTGGTATAGTCGCTGAAACTACGGGGCTTCGGCATATCCGTTTCAATTAGCCTTTCAAACATCTATATGGAGAAATTCTATGCCAATTAAAGTCGCAATCAATGGTTATGGTCGTATCGGCCGGAATGTCGTGCGCGCCTTATACGAATCAGGCCGTACCGACGAAATCCAAATTGTTGCAATCAATGATTTGGGCGACAGCGAAACCAATGCGCACCTGACTCAATACGACTCGGTGCATGGAAAATTTCCATTTGAAGTCGCCGTCGATGGCGACTATATCGTCATTAACGGCGACAAAATCAGAGTATTCTCGGAACGGGATCCGTCAAAATTGCCGTGGGGCGATCTGGGCATTGATGTCGTGCACGAATGCACCGGTTTGTTTACCAGCAAAGCCAAAGCCTCAGCCCATATCAATGCCGGCGCCAAAAAAGTCATCATTTCAGCGCCCGGCGGTAATGACGTTGATGCCACAGTCGTGTATGGCGTCAACCATAACGTGCTGAAAGCATCGGATACCGTCATCTCCAACGCCTCATGCACCACCAACTGCCTGGCACCGCTGGTCAAGCCTTTGCATGATGCCTTAGGCATTCAAAGCGGCTTGATGACCACGATTCATTCCTATACCAATGACCAGGTTCTGACCGACGTTTACCATAGCGATCTGCGCCGCGCCCGCTCTGCCACGCAATCGATGATTCCGACCAAGACCGGCGCCGCCGCGGCCGTAGGATTGGTGCTGCCTGAACTGGCCGGCAAGCTGGACGGCTTCGCCATGCGCGTGCCGACCATTAACGTATCCGTCGTGGACCTGACCTTCCTGGCTTCCAGAAACACCAGCAAGGAAGAAATCGATGACATTCTGAGAGCCGCCGCGGCCGGCCCTTTAAAAGGCATTCTGGAAATCAACACCAAACCGCTGGTGTCGATCGATTTCAACCACAACCCGGCTTCCTCGATTTATGAAGCACCCTCAACCAAGGTCATGAACGGCAATTTCGTCAAAGTTCTGTCCTGGTACGACAACGAATGGGGCTTCTCAAACCGCATGCTGGATACTTCCATTGCTTTATTCAATGCAAAATAAACAAATGCTGAGACGAACCAAGATTTTAGCCACACTGGGGCCTGCAACCGATCAACCCGGCGTTCTGGAAGGCTTGTTTCATGCCGGCGTCGATGTCGTGCGCCTGAACTTCTCGCACGGCTCGGCTCAGGATCATATCAACCGGGCCAATGCCGTACGCGAACTCAGCCAGAGAACCGGCAGGCTCGTAGGCATTCTGGCTGATCTTCAGGGCCCGAAAATCCGCATCGCCCGCTTTAAAAACCGCAGCGTATTCCTGAATGAAGGCCAGAATTTCGCGCTGGACATCAATCTGGATGAAAATGAGGGCGATCATGCCCAGGTCGGCATTACCTATGAACCGCTGGCCCGGGAAGTCAAGCCCGGCAGCCGGCTGCTGCTCGATGACGGGCGTATTGTGCTGGATGTGGTCAACGTCGAAAACATGCGCGTCAACTGCACCGTGGTCGTCGGCGGCGTGCTGTCCAACAACAAGGGCATCAACCTGCAGGGCGGCGGGCTTTCGGCGGCGGCCTTGACGGATAAGGACAAGGAAGACATC
Organism: Methylobacter sp. Wu1; assembly: GCF_036553575.1. NCBI lineage: Bacteria > Pseudomonadati > Pseudomonadota > Gammaproteobacteria > Methylococcales > Methylococcaceae > Methylobacter > Methylobacter sp. Wu1. The sequence continues at coordinate 68,189 of NZ_JAZHOC010000049.1, forward strand.
AAAACGATTGCCGAGATAGGTGCCGACTATGTCGCCATCTCGTTCCCGCGCTCGGCCGATGACCTGCACGAAGCTCGCCGCTTGTTGCGCGAAGCCGGCAGCGAAGCCGGCATCGTGGCCAAGGTCGAACGCGCCGAAGCACTGAAGGGAGTCGATGCCATCATTCTGGCTTCCGATGCCATCATGGTGGCCCGCGGCGACCTCGGCGTCGAAATAGGCGATGCCAATTTGCCCGCCGTGCAGAAGCACATGATCAAACGCACAAGGGAACTGAACCGCGTCGCGATTACGGCCACTCAAATGATGGAGTCGATGATAGAAAATCCGATCCCGACGCGCGCCGAGGTCTTCGACGTGGCCAACGCCGTTTATGACGGCACCGATGCGATCATGCTGTCGGCCGAAACCGCCTCCGGAAAATATCCGGTCAAAGCCGTCGAGGCGATGCATCGCATCTGCATAGAGGCGGAGAAACAGCCCGTCGTCCGTGTCTCCGATCACCGGGTCAATATCCAGTTTGAGCGCGTCGATGAAGCGATCGCCATGTCCGCCATGTATATGGCCAATCATACCAAGATCTCCGGCATCGCCGCCTTGACAGAATCCGGCTCTACGGCATTGTGGATGTCCAGGATCAGCTCGGGCATTCCTATTTTCGCCTTCAGCGGCTACCAGAAAACCCTGGGCCGGGTAACGCTGTACCGTGGGGTTTTTCCGGTTTATTTCACGCATGAAGCGCAGGATCATGCCGAGGTAAACCGCAAAATCGTCGATCAATTGAGAAAATACCTGAACGTCAAGGATGGCGACAAGTTCATCATTACCAAAGGCGATCTGACCGGCGTGCAAGGCGGTACCAACGCCTTGAAAGTGGTTACGGTCGGACAGGGCCTGGTCCCGTAAAATAGCTTTGTGCCCGGAAGGTCCGGGCACAAATACGGCCTTAAGGAAGCCTTACAAAACGGAACTTTTCCTGGCGCACGAAATTTTCAAAGGCCGTGCCGACGGCCGACAGCCGCTTGCCTTCGCGGCGCACCATGTACCAGGTTCTGACCAGCGGAAAGAACTGCACGTCCAGAATGATCAACCGCCCTGCCCTGACTTCGCTGTCAATCGTATGCTGAGACACAACGCCCAACCCCAGCCCTTCCTCTACGCCGAGCTTGATGGCGCCATTATTGTTCAGCTCCATATTGGCCGAAATCTTCATGCCGTTTTCGGCAAAGAACCGCTCCGTTGAGGTTCGGGTGCCTGAACCTTGTTCGCGCATCAGAAAAGTTTCGTTTCTCAACTCGGCCAGCGAAATGCCTTTTTTATCTTTTAAATGGTGATTGGGCGGCGCAATCACGACCAGCGGATTTTCCAGCAAAGGCTCGGACACCAGATCCAGCCCTTCCGGCGGCTTGCCCATCAGCACGATATCCGTTTCATTATTTTCCAGCAGCTGAATCAGGCCCTTATGGTTGGTCACTTTCAGATTGACGTTGACCTTCGGATACTGCTTGCAGAAACCGGCCAGCAGGCGGATCGCAAAATACTGTACCGTACTGGCGACAGAAACCAGCAGGCGGCCGCCTTCTGAGCCCTTGATTTCATCCAGAATCAGATCGGCTTCGGACATCTTGGCGATGATATCCTTGCTCAGGCGATACATCTCCTCGCCGGCTTCGGTCAAATAGATCTTGCGCCCCAGCCGCTCGAACAAGGCCAGCCCAGCCGCATCTTCGAACTGTTTGATTTGCATCGATACCGCCGGCTGCGTCAGGAAAAGCTCCTCCGCCGCACGCGTGAAGCTCAAATGCCGAGCCACCATTTCAAACACTTTCAGTTGCCTAAGCGTTACGTTCACAAACTACTCCTAAACCTTATGCATTTAGCCGAATTTTCTCGCTTTTCATTATAATACCCCAGCTTTAACGCTTAATGATCTTAATCTCCATATTTTTTCTGAGGAAATCCCCATTCGAATAACTGCAGAATCATTTGTAAGCCGGACAATATTTTGTTTATATACATTTCAGCAGAACCGTAAGCTTAAATGGCTCCATCATCCTCACGCATCAGCGTAGGAATACAACAACAATCCAAACCAGGATCAAGATATGTCACAGAAAATTTTAGACGTAGTGAAACCCGGCGTTGTAACCGGCGCCGATGTCCAGAAGATCTTCGCGATCGCCAAGGAAAACAACTTCGCGCTGCCGGCTGTCAACGTCATCAGCACAGATTCGATCAATGCGGTGCTGGAAGCGGCGGCGCAGGCCAAATCAGCCGTCATCATCCAGTTCTCGAACGGCGGCGCCCAGTTCGTGGCCGGCAAGGGCCTCAAGCTGGAAGGCCAGCAATCCCACATTCTGGGTGCGATTTCCGGCGCCCAACATGTGCATACGGTCGCCGAATACTACGGCGTGCCGGTCATTCTGCATACCGACCATGCCGCCAAGAAACTGCTGCCGTGGATCGACGGCCTGCTCGATGCCGGCGAAAAGCATTTTGCCGAAACCGGCAAGCCGCTGTTCAGCTCCCATATGCTGGACCTGTCCGAAGAAAGCCTGAAAGAAAACATCGAAATCAGCGCCCGCTACCTGACCCGCATGGCCAAGATGGGCATGACGCTCGAAATCGAACTGGGCTGCACCGGCGGCGAGGAAGACGGCGTCGACAACACCGACATGGATCATTCGGCGCTGTACACGCAGCCTGAAGATGTGGCCTATGCCTATGAAGAGCTGATCAAAATCAGCCCGAATTTTACCATCGCAGCCTCGTTCGGCAACGTGCACGGCGTTTACAAGCCCGGCAACGTCAAACTGACGCCGAAAATTCTGGCTAACTCGCAAAAATACGTCTCGGAAAAATTCAGCGTGCCGCACAACAGCTTGAACTTCGTGTTCCACGGCGGTTCAGGCTCATCCGCTGAAGAAATCAGGGAATCGATCAGCTACGGCGTGATCAAGATGAACATCGACACGGATACGCAATGGGCTTACTGGAGCGGCGTCCGGGAATTCTACCGCAGCAACGAGGGCTATCTGCAAGGCCAGATCGGCAATCCCGACGGCGACGACAAGCCCAACAAGAAATACTACGACCCGCGCGTCTGGATCCGCGCTGCCCAGCTCAGCATGGCGGCGCGCCTGCAGCAGGCTTTCCAGGAATTGAACTCTATCAATTCTCTATAATGCTTAAACCGTAGAAGCGACTCGATTGGGTCGCTCCTACGGAAGCCTGCAACATCGTAGGGTACACACTGCGTACCTTTTTAAATTCGTACAAACGGGCAGATTTTGGAAGGTATGCGTTGCATACCCTACAAAGCCTCCAGCTTGGCGTAAGCCAGCATCAGCCATTTGATGCCGACCGCCCTGAAATTGATCTGCACGCGCTCATGCGCGCCCTCGCCTTCCATTTGCAGCACCACGCCTTCGCCGAATTTCTCATGGCTGACGCGCTGTCCCAGTTTGTATCTGCCTTCCATGATCGGCGCCGACACTTTGGGCTGCACGGCCGTTACGGGACGGCTGACATTGGCGCGCATTCGGACTTCCTGAATGAATTCGGGCGGAATCTCGCGCAGAAAACGCGACGGCCTCGGGTACGATTCACGGCCGTATAAACGCCGCGATTCGGCATAAGTCAGATAAAGCTGCTTCATGGCGCGCGTCATGCCCACATAGCAAAGCCGGCGTTCCTCTTCCAGGCGACCGGCATCGTCGACCGACTGCAGGGATGGAAACAATCCTTCCTCCATGCCGACCAAAAATACTAATTTGAACTCCAGCCCTTTGGCCGAATGCAGCGTCATCAGCTGCACGCAGTCTTCGAAATCATCGGCCTGCATTTCGCCGGCTTCCAGCGCCGCATGCGCCAGGAACATATCCAGTTCGCCGAGGTTTTCCTCATTGCCGGCATCGAAATCGAACAGGCGCGCCGCGTTGACCAGCTCCTCGAGGTTTTCGACCTTTTCTTCACCTTTGTCGGCCTTATCGTTCTGATACAGCATGATCAGGCCGCTTTTTTCAATCACCAGCTTGACTTTCTCAAACAGCTCCAGGCCCTCGCCCTGCGCCGCCATCTGTTCGATCAACTGCATGAATCCGGCCAGGGCATTTGCAGCGCGCGCGGACAGCCGCCCCGGTCTGAGCATTTCCTCGGCCGCGGCCCACAGGGAAATGCGCTGATTGCGCGCGAGACTGCGCAGATCGTCCAGCGTTTTAGGGCCTATGCCGCGCGTCGGCGTGTTGATGACACGCTCGAACGACGCATCGTCATGCCGGTTCGAGGTCAGGCGCAGATAGGCCAGCGCGTTCTTGATTTCGGCCCGGTCGAAGAACCGCAAGCCGCCATAGACGCGGTACGGCGTGCCGGTTGCCATCAGGCGCTCCTCAAACTGGCGGGATTGGGCGTTGGAACGGTAAAGGATGGCTACATCGCTGCGCGCACCGCCCTCATTGATCCAGGCTCTGATGCGTTCGACGACGAAATAAGCCTCGTCCTGTTCATTGAAGGCCGCGTACAGCGAGATCAGGTCGCCGTCACCGGTATCGGTCCACAGTTCCTTGCCCATGCGGCCGTCGTTATTGGCGATGACCTTATTGGCCGCTTTCAGGATATGGCCGGTCGAGCGGTAATTCTGCTCCAGCTTGATGACCTGGTGATTCGGGTGATGCTTCTGGAAATTGTAGATATTCTCGATCTTGGCGCCGCGCCAGCCGTAGATGGACTGGTCGTCGTCGCCGACCACGAACAGGTTGTCCTTATCCTGCGTCAGCAATCTCAGCCAGGCATACTGAATCGTGTTGGTATCCTGAAACTCGTCGACATGCACCTGCCTGAAACGTTGCTGGTAGAACTCCAGCACGTCCTGATTGTCGCGCAACAGCTCATGCGCGCGCAGCAGCAGTTCGGCAAAGTCTACCAGGCCGGAGCGCTCGCAGATCTCCTCGTAGGCGCGGTAGATGATCAGCATCTGGCGCTGATACAGGTCGCCGGTCTCGAGAATGTGCCGCGCCCTGATGCCTTCGTCTTTCTGCGCGTTGATATACCACTGTATCTGCTTCGGCGGCCATTTCTTCTCGTCGAGATTCAATGTCGCCAAAAGGCGCTTGATGAGCCTTAACTGATCGGACGAATCCATGACCTGAAACGTCTCCGGCAGTCTGGCCTGCTGCGCGTGCCTTCTTAACAGCCGGTGCGCAAGACCGTGAAAAGTACCTATCCACATGCTGTGCGTCGATATGCCCAATAAGTCTTCGATACGGCCGCGCATCTCCCGGGCGGCTTTGTTCGTGAACGTGACGGCCAGAATGCTGTGCGGCGACAGGCCTTCGACCTGAATCTGCCAGGCGATGCGGTGCACCAGAACCCGGGTCTTGCCGCTGCCGGCGCCAGCCAGCACCAGCATGGATTGGGATGGCGCCGAAACAGCCTGGCGCTGGGCATCATTTAGAGGATCTATAATTCTGGTAATATCCATGTGTTATCGCTTGCACATTTTTTGGAGCTGTGTATATTGTTTGGGATTTCGTCAGACGGGCAAAACCATTGCCTTGTTACAAATAATTACTATCACAAAGAAGGTTTTCAAGATGAGCTTCGATTATAAACGCATGATTAAGTTTGAATATAATATTGGCGACAAGGAAAAAAACTACCGCATGGCGGCCGGCGCCGTATTACTTTTCATCTCAATTTTCACGGCCAAAATCATTTTATTGGTCCTGGGCCTGGTGCTGGTTGGCACCGGCTACTCAGGCTGGTGCCCTGTCTATTCAGGCTTTCATAGAAATACCCGCGATACCGGCAGCAACACCCCCGACGCTGCAGCCGGCTGATTCATTCGCCTGACTACAAGGACGTAGTTACCAATGCTGGTGCTCTGATCACAACCATCAGCCATAGTTCAAAAACAAACGCAGTAATCATGCCATTATGACCGCCAAATCTATCGCGGTCTATAGGGTTATCCGGTTATTTCCGGCCCACCGGCCGTGGAGCGGCCGGGGATATCTCTAAAACCCATCAAAAAGCCAACGCCCGCTCTATGTCCTGCTATCGTATGGGCAGTATTCGATGAGAGGGTAGAATCAAGTGGCGACTTTATTCCCTATTCCTGAAAATCATCCTCAACGCTTCATCCTGCATAACGAAGTCCATGCCCGGGCCTCCCTGGTTCTGGATCTGCCGGTCAGGGCCAGTCATCTGGCGCTGCTATTATCCACTGCCGAGAAAATACAGGAACGCCAGCACCTGGCTATGCTGTGCGAGCGTTTTGGCGTCACGCCGCCGAAACAGGATGCCGACCATTTCAGCGCGGCGTTCGACACGTTCCAGATTCGCTGGGGGCAGCACGGTGAATTCAGCACCTATACGTTTTATGTGCAGGACAGCCCCGAGGATCCGTTTTCAGAACCGGCCTTGACGAAAGTGCCGGTCGACTGGCTGGCCCTGCTGCCCGGCAAAGTTATGGTGGCGGCGCATGCAGCCATCATAATCAAACCAAACGAAGAGGCCTATCAGGAACCCGACCTGCATATTGTGGCCTCATACTTTGACGGCAATCCTGTAGTCGGCTCCGAAGTCACGGGAGGTGCCGCTTTCGCGTTTACCGACTTTCGCATCCATGTGGACGGCTTCAGCCGTTTCCTGATCATCGATAACTATCTCAGAACCGAACAGGCCGGCCGCCTGCTGCAACGGTTGTTTGAAATTGAAGTGTATCGCGTGATGGCCTTATTGGCGTTTCCGATAGCGCGCCGGCTTGCGCCGGAGTTGAAGAAAGCCGACCGGCAGCTGTACACGATCACAAACGCCATGGCGCAGCCGGACAGCAATGACGCGGAACTGCTGGATGAACTGACGCACTTGGCGGCCGAAGTCGAAAACCACATATCGAGCAGCCACTTCCGGTTCGGCGCGGCCAATGCCTATTATCAGCTTGTGGAACAGCGCCTCGATGATTTGCGCGAAATCAGAATCCAGGGCATCCAGACCCTGGGCGAATTCATAAGACGGCGCATGGAGCCGGCCATCAAGACCTGCCAGTCGACCGCGAACCGCTTTACGTCAATATCGGAAAGGGTCAGCAATGCCGGGCAACTGCTGCGTACGCGCGTGGACATCATGATTGAGCGACAGAACCAGGATTTGCTGGCTTCGATGGATTTGCGCGCGAAAATGCAGTTGCGCCTGCAGGAGACGGTCGAGGGCATTTCCGTCGTCGCCATTACCTATTACAGCGCCGGCCTGGTCGGCCTCATCGCTAAAGCTGTTTATGCCGCAGGCTGGCCGATCAATCCCGAGCTTACTGTCGGTTTGTCCCTGCCGTTCATCATGGTCGCCGTTATCTTGGCTATCAGGCGCATCCATAGAATGATCAAGACCACGACTACTTAGTCTTCCTTGTGATATTCACCCTCCAGCGCGTCTTTCTCGGCAGGTCTGGCCGGCTGAAAAGGCCCGCCGGCCTGGATCAGATGATTTTCAATCACATATTGGGCTATTTTCCGGCGCAGCTGTGGAATCAGGCAGGCAAAGCCCATGATATCGGTGATAAAGCCCGGCGTCAGCAATAAGGCGCCGCCGACCAGCAGTATCGGGCCTTCGACCATCTCATAGGCCGGAAGCGTGCCTTGCGCCAGACTGGCCTGAAACCGTTGCAGTGTCGCCAGGCCCTGCTGCTTCAGCAGCCAGGCCCCCAATACGGCCGTCAGCACCACAAGAAAAATGGTAGGAACAGCACCGATGATGCCGCCCACCTGCAGCAGCAGATAAATTTCTACAAATGGAACGACCACTAAAAACAGCAATGCAATTTGGAAAACTTTCATCTAAACACTCTTGAAATACAATCATTGACCTTACAATATAAGGGCAATGCCGCTTAATTTCTAGGATAATCTCGACATGCCGTCAATCAATGCGCCGTTCGCCGGTCGACGAAGGACAGCCCGTATGCACCGGCTCCTTCTGATGATAATTTCGATGGCTAAAAGCAGGGCTGACTTTATGGCGGCAAAAATCCTCTTGATAGGTTCCACGTATACAATACATACTTTAATTATTAGACCAATATCCCGACTTCAGTAGCGTCACTCGCCGATATGCCGACTTGCCATCAAATAATGCTCTGCACGTGCCCTGACAAAGACACGGCCGAAAAAATCGCCCGCCTGCTGGTAATGGACCAGCTAGCCGCTTGCGTGAACATTTTGCCCGGCATTTTGTCTGTTTATACCTGGCAGGGACAGGTTGAGTCAGCGCAGGAACATCTGCTGCTGATTAAGTCGCGCAAGGATCATTATCTATCGCTGGAAAAGGCGATACGCGACAACCATCCCTATGAAATCCCCGAAATCATAGCCGTCCCTGTCGAAGCCGGTTTACCTGAATACCTGAATTGGATTGACTCATGCCTATCTTCAAGCTAATTTTTTTCTGCTTTTTATCGCTGGCCAACCTGCCCGTTCTGGCGCTGGGGAATGACGAGCTTTTGCCGCCCGAGCAGGCCTTCAAGCTATCAGGCAAGGCAACCTCTGCCGATCAGGTTGAAGTTTCGTGGGAGATCGCAGAAGGTTACTACCTGTACCGCGACAAGATGCGTTTCGAATCCAAGACCGAAGCCATCCAGACAGCCGCGCCAACCTTGCCGGGCGGCGAAACCAAACATGATGAGTTTTTCGGCGAGATGGTAATTTATCGACACGCCGTGAACATCCCGGTGCCCTTGACCGTATCCAACGGCGCCACATCCCTTCAACTGCAGGTGCAATATCAGGGCTGCTCGGATAAGGGCGTTTGCTATCCGCCGCAGAAATCCATACTGGACATCGAATTGCCCGCGGCAGCGCCCGCAGTTCAGGCCAATCCGATGCAGCAGCTGGTCAAGAGCAACCCCAACATCGCACGGAACCTGTTTCAGGATGAATTACTGCCGCCCGAGCAGGCCTTCCAGTTTCTGGCTTCGGTCAAAGATGCCCAGACACTGCGCGTCGATTGGCGGATCGCGGACGGCTATTACCTTTACCGCGAAAAAATCCAGCTTGAACTGATCGACGCAGCCGGCGCCCAGCTGGGCGCTTATGATATCCCCAGGGGCATGCCTGAGTACGATGAGGCTTTCGGCCAGGTGGAAATATTCCATAACGAACTCGGCTTTGACCTGCCCCTGATCCGCTCAAACCCGTCGGCGCATGGCATTACCCTGCGGGCGAAGTTTCAAGGATGCGCAGACCGCGGCGTTTGCTATCCGCCCATGAATCAGGAAATCAGCCTTGACCTGCCCGTAGCGCTGCAAGATGCCGCCCTCGTCAAGAGCGCTCCGCCGGCCAATTACTCCGCTGCGGCGCCTGTGCTTTCCGAACAGGATCGCATCGTGCAATCGCTGCGCCGGGATACCTTGTCGATGACGCTGCTGAGTTTTTTCGGCTTCGGCCTGCTGCTGGCGTTCACACCCTGCGTGTTCCCGATGATTCCGATACTGTCGGGCATTATCGTGGGTCACGGCCACCGCATCACGACGACGCGGGCGTTCCTGCTGTCGCTCAGCTACGTTATCGCCTCGGCCGCGACGTATACGGTATTCGGCGTCCTGGCGGCGCTGTTCGGCAGCAATTTGCAAGCGACCTTCCAGCAGCCGTGGATCATTGCTTTGTTCAGCGCCGTGTTCGTACTGCTGTCCTTGTCAATGTTCGACTTTTACCACCTTGAACTGCCGAAATCTCTACAGGTCAAGCTGCACAACTCCAGCGAGCGGCACCGCGACGGCTCACTCTGGGGCGCGGCCATCATGGGCTCGCTGTCGTCGCTGGTCGTAGGTCCCTGCGTGGCCGCGCCGTTAGCCGGCGCCTTGATCTATATCGGCCAGACCGGCGACGCCGTGCTGGGCGGCAGCGCCTTGTTCACCATGGGCCTGGGCATGGGCATGCCGTTGCTGCTGCTGGGCGCCTCGGCCGGCAAGCTGCTGCCGAAAGCCGGCGCCTGGCTGAATTCCACGAAAGCCGTATTCGGCGTCATCATGCTGGCTGTTGCGGTCTGGATGCTGGGGCGCATTTTGCCGGCGCCGATCACCATGCTGCTCTGGGCCATGCTCCTGATCATCCCGGCCATTTATCTGAGCGCCATCGATCCGCTGCCCGAACAGGCCAGCGGCTGGCGCAAGCTATGGAAGGGAATCGGCCTGATCATGCTCTCCTATGGCGTGCTGGTTCTGATAGGTTTCAGCATCGGCAACACCAATCCACTGCAACCGTTGCACGGCCTGGGCATGAACACATTGCAAGCGGCTAGCCAGGAGGGCATTGCCTTTGAACGCGTGGCCTCGGTCACGGAATTGGAAGCCAGAATCCGGCAGGCCCAGGCCACCAATCAACCGGTCATGCTGGATTTTTACGCCGACTGGTGCACCTCGTGCAAGGAAATGGAGGCTTACACCTTCACCGATTCGAAGGTGAAACAGGCGCTGGCCAATTTTGTGCTGCTGCAGGCCGATGTCACCCAAAACTCGGAAGACGACAAGGCGCTGCTGGCGAAATTCAACCTGATAGGCCCGCCCGGCGTGCTTTTTTTCGGCGCTGACGGTCAGGAACACGCTTCACTGCGCATCATCGGTTATCAGGATGCCGAGACTTTTCTTAAGACACTGACACGGATTAAATAATGAGACCCGTCTTTATAATCATCATTGCCGCCCTGGTTGCCTTGGGCGGCGGCATCATCGCCCGGCATTTTCTATCGTCGCCCACCGTCCAGCCCAGTCAGACCGCATCGCCTGCGCCCGATTTCAGCTTTCCCGATGTGTCTGGCAAAATCCATCATAGCGCCGAGTGGCAAGGCAAGATCCGGATCATCAATTTCTGGGCGACCTGGTGCCCGCCCTGTATCGAGGAAATCCCGGAATTCATCAGGATGCAGAAACAATACGGCGATAAAGGCGTGCAGTTTGTCGGCATCGCCATAGAAGAGCGCGAACCGGTCGCCGAATACCTCAAATCGATCGCCATCAACTACCCGATATTGATTGGCGGCATTGACGCCACCGCCCTGTCACAGCAAATGGGCAACGTCATCAGCGCGGTTCCGTTCACGGTAGTCGTCAATCGGGAAGGCCAGATTATTCATCAGCAGCCCGGGCCGTTTTCCAACGAACAGATGCTGAAAATTATTGCGCCGTTAATAAATTAAAGCGTACAACCGATGCCGGTTTCCAGCATCCGTTTTCAGAATAAAAATAGCCGATCATGAAAGTAATGGCGGCAAAATCTACGCTTTTTGTCGCTAATTGTTACGAAAAATAGAATACCTAGACAAACCCCTGCAAATTGGGCAAAATTAGCGGTTCTTAATGCCCTTTTAACCTGACTGAAACAATACTTTAATGGCGAACATCACCGTATTAAATGGCCCCAATTTGAACTTATTGGGCGTACGAGAACCCGGCCATTACGGTAACAAAACGCTCGCCGACATCCGGAATTCGCTTGAACAGGCGGCGGCCGGCCTGGGGCATCAACTTAGCTTTCATCAAAACAATGCCGAACATGAAATCGTGGAATTGATTCATCAAGCCTATGCAACCCACGTCGATTTCATCATTATCAATCCGGCAGCCTTTACGCATACCAGCGTCGCCATTCGCGATGCGCTGCTGGCGACCAAGATCCCGTTTATAGAAGTGCATCTATCCAATGTTCATGCACGGGAACCTTTTAGAAGACATTCCTATTTCTCAGATATTGCCGAGGGCGTGATCTGTGGATTGGGAGCAACTGGGTACGAACTGGCCTTAACAGCCGCTCATCAAATACTAGCCGAGAGACTATAAAGTAATGGATATTAGAAAAATAAAAAAACTTATCGAGATCATTGAGGAATCCGAAATTGCTGAACTGGAAATCAAAGAAGGGGAAGAATGGATTCGCATCAACCGCTACGCCTCCGCGCCTGCGCCGGTAGCGTATGCCGCGCCTGCCGTTGCAGCCGCACCGGCGCCGGCTGCAGTTCCCGCCGCGGCGCCGGCTGAAGAAAAAGTTACCGGCCATGTGGTCAAATCGCCTATGGTCGGCACCTTTTATCGCGCCGCCTCGCCCGGTTCAAAGCCTTTTACCGATGTCGGCCAGTCCGTACAGATCGGCGATACGCTCTGCATCATTGAGGCGATGAAAATCCTGAACCAGATCGAAGCTGATAAAAGCGGCACCGTCACAAAAATCCTGGTTGAAAACGCCCAACCTGTCGAATATGGCCAACCTTTATTCATCATTGAATAACACAAAAAAGTGGGAAACTCATGTTCGATAAAATAGTGATCGCCAATCGCGGCGAAATCGCACTGCGCATTCTACGCGCGTGCAGAGAATTAGGCGTTAAGGTGGTAGCCGTCCATTCCGAGGCGGACCGCAATTTAAAGCACGTGCGTCTGGCCGATGAATCTGTCTGCATCGGCCCTGCCGCTTCCGTGGACAGCTACTTGAATATCCCGGCCATCATCAGCGCCGCCGAAGTGACCGATGCCGAAGCCATCCATCCGGGCTACGGTTTTCTGGCCGAAAATGCCGATTTTTCCGAAAAAGTAAAACAGAGCGGCTTTGTCTTTATCGGCCCCAACGCCGATACCATCCGCCTGATGGGCGACAAGATTTCCGCCAAGAAAGCCATGCTGAAAGCCGGCATTCCATGCGTGCCCGGCAATGGCGACCCGCTGACCGATGATCCCAAAAAGAATCTGAAGCTGGCCCAGGAAATCGGCTACCCGGTCATCATCAAGGCGGCCGGCGGCGGCGGCGGCCGCGGCATGCGCACCGTGCATACCGAAGCGGCCCTGTTGAACGCGATCGCCATGACCAAAGCCGAAGCTGCGACCGCCTTCGGCAATTCAACCGTGTACATGGAAAAATTTCTCGAAGACCCGCGCCACATCGAGTTCCAGGTCATGGCCGACTCGCACGGCAATGCCATTCACCTGGGCGAGCGCGACTGCTCCATGCAGCGCCGCCACCAGAAAGTCGTTGAAGAAGCGCCAGCCCCCGGCATTACCGAGGAACAGCGCAAATTCATCGGCGAGCGCTGCGCGAAAGCCTGCGTCGATATCGGCTACCTGGGCGCCGGCACCTTCGAGTTCCTGTATGAGAAAGGCGAGTTTTATTTCATCGAAATGAACACGCGCGTGCAGGTCGAACATCCGGTCACCGAAATGGTCACGGGCTTCGATATCGTCAAGGAACAACTGCGCATCGCGGCCGGTGAAAAACTGTCGATCACGCAGGATCAGGTCAAGCTCCAAGGGCATGCCATCGAGTGCCGCTTGAATGCCGAAGACCCGAAATCCTTCATGCCCAGCCCCGGCACGATAGAGCAGTTCCACATGCCGGGCGGCCCCGGCATCCGGTGTGAAACGCACATTTACAACGGTTATAAAGTGCCGCCGTATTATGACTCCATGATCGGCAAGCTGATCGCGCACGGCGAAGACCGCAAAAGCGCCATCGCACGCATGAATACGGCTTTAAGCGAAATCATCATTGAAGGCATCAAGACCAATATTCCGCTGCAGCACGACATCATGAATGACAGCGCTTTCCAGACCGGCGGCCAGAATATCCATTATCTGGAAAAGAAGCTGGGCCTTTATTAAGTCCGGCTAAATGACAGGGCGGCCAGCCGCCCTGTGTTTTTTTCTCGTTACACAAGTCCGATTTTTTATGGCCTGGCATCAAATCTCCGTTATCACAAGCGAAAACACCGCCCCCCAGCTTGCCGACTTCTTCAGCGATCTCGGCGCAGTTTCTGTCACCTACATGGATGCCGAAGACGAGCCGGTTTACGAACCGGGGATCGGGGAAACGAAAATATGGAGCAATACCCAAGTCATTGCGCTCTATGAACTCGACGCCGATCCGGCATTGATCAAAGATTTGGTCTACAAGCAATTTCCACAGGAACAGCTCCGCGCCTGGCATGTTGAAGAGATCGAAGATCAACCCTGGGAACGCGCCTGGATGGATTATTATCATCCGATGAAATTCGCCGATAAGCTCTGGGTTTGTCCGACCGGCCAGGAACAGCACGAACCCGGCACAGTCTGCCTGACGCTGGACCCCGGTCTGGCCTTCGGCACCGGCACGCATCCGACGACGGCCTTATGCCTGGAATGGCTGGCCAGCCATGATTTGGCCGGCAAAACCGTCATCGATTACGGCTGCGGCTCCGGCATACTGGCCGTTGCTGCAATCCTGCTCGGCGCCAGCGAAGCGCATGCCGTCGACATCGATCCGCAGGCTATCACGGCAACCCAGGACAACGCCTTGAAAAACAAGGTCCAGAATCATATCCACAGCTATCTGCCCGAACAGTTTGCGCCTTTTCAGGCCGATGTCGTTCTGGCCAATATTCTGGCTAAACCGCTCATCGACATGGCCGGCCAGATAGCCGGCCTGGTCAGGCCGGGCGGGCAGCTGGTCCTGTCGGGCATTCTGCACGAACAGGCCGAGTCAGTCATGCAGGCGTATCAGCCTTATATCGACTTCGATCCTCCCATACAACAGGAGGACTGGATCCGGTTGCAAGGCATCAAATATTGAAAGCCATGTACACCGTATGCCCTGACTGCCAAAAAGTCCATGCACTGACTCTGGAGCAGCTGCGCAGCGACCGGGGCGTGATGCGCTGCACTAATTGCTCGAGCCTGTTTGATGTACTGGAATTTATCAGCGAGTCAAAGCCAACCGGTATTGCCAAGGGAGAGAAACCGCCGCAACCTCTGCCCTGGGAGCCGGCAAAAACGGCAGGGCGTGCTTATTGGCATGCCGGCCTGATCGCAAGCCTGTTGCTGCTGGCTGCGCAAATCGTGTACTTTGAAGGCTATGCCTTCAGCCAGAATCCGGCCTACCGCCCCAATCTGGAGAAAATCTGCGCAAACCTGGGCTGCCGGCTGCCTGTTTATAAAAACCTCGACGACTTCAGCGTGCTGCAGGGCTCGTTTGCGCTGCAGCCTGACCACAATTACGCCTTCTATGCCGTCATTACCAATCAGGCAGAATATCCGCAGGCATATCCGGCTATCAAACTGACGCTGTTGGATTATAATGAAAAACCTTTCGCGCACAGGGTTTTTTATCCTCAGGATTATTTGCCCGCAGCCAATGGCACAGCGGTTATTGCCCCTGATGCGACGACGGAAATCAGTCTTACCATCGCCGCGCCTGCAACCAAAGTCGGCGGTTATACGTTCAAACTCATATAAGTTATGTCGCACCCGGAAATTTATTTAAAGAAAAACGAAGACAAACGCCTGCGTAAAGGGCATTTATGGGTTTTCAGCAATGAAATCGACACTAGGCGCTCGCCGCTCGAGCAGTTCTCGCCGGGTGATCTGGTGCTGGTCAAAAGCGAGGACGGCAAGACGCTGGGCACGGCCTATATCAATCCGCAGGCGCTGATCTGCGCGCGTCTGTTGTCCAGAAAAGCCATCAAATGCGGCGCCAATTTCTTTAAAGAACGCTTGACTACGGCGTTGGCTCTGCGTGAAAAACTTTTCGACAAACCCTACTACCGGCTGGTTTTCGGCGAAAGCGACGGCCTGCCCGGTTTAGTAATCGACCGATTCGGCGCTGTTCTGTCGGTCCAGATCACCACAGCCGGCATCGAGCGGCGCAAAGAATTTTTGTTTTCGGCGCTGATTGAACTGCTGAACCCTGAAGCGATTGTCCTGAAAAACGACAACAGCCAGCGGCAACTGGAAGGGCTGAGCCTGGAATCGGAAATCGCCTACGGCAAGCTGCCTGAGCGGCTGATCATCGAGGAAAACGGCGCGCAGTTTAAAGTCGATATTCTGGACGGCCAGAAAACCGGCTGGTTTTACGACCACCGCTGCAGCCGCGCCCTGCTGGCCGGCATGGCAAAAAGCCGGCGCGTGCTGGATCTGTTTTCCTATACCGGCGCCTGGGGCGTTCCGGCCGCCATGGCCGGCGCCAATGAGGTCACCTGCGTTGACGCTTCGGAAGGCGCGCTGGCGCTGGCCCAGGAAAACGCCCGGCTCAATCAGGTCGATGAGCGCATGCAATTCGTCCGCAGCGATGTGTTTGAATTCCTGAAACAGGCCCGCCAGGACAACCAGCTTTACGACATCGTCGTGCTGGACCCGCCGGCCCTGATCAAGCGCAAAAAAGACTTCAAGCAAGGCTATGAAGCCTACCGCCGACTGAATCACCTGGCCCTGCAGGTATTGAGCAAAAACGGCATCCTGGTCTCGGCCTCCTGCTCACACCATCTGAGCCGCGACAATCTGCAGGAGATTCTGCGCTCATCGGGCCGCCATATCGATCGCCACCTGGTCTTTATTGCCGGCGGCGGCCAAGGGCCGGATCATCCGATCGATCCGGCCGCGTCGGAAACGGAGTATTTAAAAACATTCTTTTGTTCGGTATCCTCCAGTTTGTAATGACTGAGGCCTTAGGTATGAGCCATCCAGAAGCTAAAGAATATTGCACCCTTTGCGATCAACCGGTAGAAATTCCGGGCTATATACTGAATACGGCAACAGGCAGACTGCGCTTTTGCTGCGCGGGCTGCCTGAGCCTTTACCAGCTCGTCAATAAAGAAAAACCTACAACAACAACTACCACCCAGCTTAATAATAAAGAGGATATAAAAAAATGAAAGCTTGTGAATCCTGTGCCGGCCGTGTTGAAATCGGCAAGAATCATAGAAAAGTCCCCGTTCTGCAGCGCGGCATCGGCATGATTTTAATCTATCTGCCTATTTTGACTTTTCCGTTTGTCTTTATCAGCGCTTATCTGACTTACTATCATTTGCGCATGGTCGGCGGTAAAAACATCAAAACCTATTCCGACTTCATTCCTGATCGCGCCAGCCACCGCTACGACCTGAAAAGCCAGATCACGATGAACCCCACTTTTAAAACCAGCATGGCGCAATCCAAACTGTTCTGGATTCTGAACTGCACTTGGTACTGCCCTTACAGCGTGGCGCTGTTCGAATGGCATGCCTATATGGTCAAGATCGTCGAGAACTGGTGGTGTCCGTTCACCCATGAGAAAAAAGAAGGTTATAAAAACGCCATGATCGATAAATCATTCTGGCATTTATATCCGGAAGATACGTGCAAACTCGAAAAAGAAGACCGCGACAACCCGATCTGGAATGATGAGGCCGATTTAAAGCCCAAAGACGTGCCCTCGAAGGAAAAAGAAAAACACGAAGATCCGGTCTTGGACGAAGCGGCCAATTAATTCCGTCATTACCCCGGATATTTCATAAAACCACAGAGAACACGAAGCACACGAAGAAAAGCAAGGTACTGTCATTTTCTTAATTCATTCGGAAATAGGGGTACACATTTGAATTTCAAATCCTTCGTGATCTTCGTGGCCTCGGCAATTGCTCCTGCATTGCTCTACCTCCTGCATCCCTGCAGTCGTTCGTGGTGAAATATTCAGGTTAAGTAAGTTTTTACCCAAAAGGGCCCGAAGCCTAGGTTTTCTTCGGGCCCTTTCCATAAAATCTGCTTCCCGACCATGAGTTTTTGTTAAAAAAGCTCATAGACATGCTCACCTAATCGCTTTTTTAGGTTATGATAGGCGCCCTTTTTTCGTACATGTAACACCCCTCATGCAAATCGGCCCTTATCAACTTGCCAACAAATTGATACTCGCACCCATGGCCGGCGTCAGTGATCGTCCGTTCAGGGAGTTATGCCGCCAGCACGGCACCGCACTGACCGTATCGGAAATGGTCCCCTCAAACCCGGCGTTAAGACTGCATAAAAGGACCCTGCTGAAAACCGACCATAGCGGCGATACGGGCCTGCGCGCGGTGCAAATTTTGGGCACCGATCCCAGGCAAATGGCCGAGGCCGCAAAAATCAACGTCGAACGCGGCGCCCAGATCATTGACATCAACATGGGCTGCCCGGCCAAAAAAGTCTGTTCGGTGGCGGCAGGCTCGGCGCTGCTGCGCGATGAAGCGCTGGTCAAACGAATCCTGGAAGCCGTCGTCAGCGCGGTCGAAGTGCCGGTCACGCTGAAAATCCGCACAGGTTGGGATATATTCAACCGCAATGCGGTCGAAATCGGGAAAATAGCGGAAAACGCCGGCGTTTCAGCTTTAACCGTGCACGGGCGAACCCGGGCCTGTAAATTCAACGGCCAGGCCGAATATGAAACCATCAAACAAGTTAAGCAATCGGTCGGCATTCCGGTCATCGCCAACGGCGATATCGATACGCCCGAAAAGGCCGCGTTCGTGCTGCATTCAACCGGCGCCGACGGCCTGATGATCGGCCGGGCCGCTCAAGGCAACCCGTGGTTGTTCAGCCAGATCAATTATTTTCTTGATCATGGAAAAAATCTTGAAAAACCGACAGTTGCCGATATACAAAGCACAATGCTGAGTCATCTGGAACAACTGTACGGCTTCTACGGAAATGCAAGCGGTGTTAGAATAGCGCGGAAACACATCGGTTGGTACTTCAAGCAGCTCGGAACGGTGCATCCGTCCATACAAGACAAGATCAATCAAGCTCAAGTGCCATCGCAACAATTAGCGCTGATTAATTCGGCTTTTAATCTTTTAACTATCGATCATGCTGCATAATATGAAAGCATCTCAAAAAAGCGCTGAAATTATTGATTTGGATAGCTCAAAAAACGCCTCTATCCCTTTATCCGCCTACGTCAAAAAAACGGTAGAGGTTTATTTGTCGCAATTAAACGGCCATGACGCAGTCGGCCTGCACGCGATGGTCATCAGCGAAGTCGAACGGCCTTTACTGGAAGCGGCGCTCGAGCATGCCGGCTACAACCAGACCAAAGCCGCCAAGGCCCTGGGCCTAAGCCGCAGCACCTTGCGCAAAAAACTGGACCAATACGGACTATCCTAAGGCCGCGCTGCCCGGCTAACCTCATTTATCTAATCTACTCTTGCATCAGAGGTCTGCATGAACAAAAAAATCACCCGCGCTTTAGTCAGCGTTTCGGATAAAGCCGGCATCGTCGATTTTTGCCGGGAACTGAGCCAGTTGGGCATAGAAATCCTGTCCACCGGCGGCACGGCCAAAACCCTGGCCGACAACCAGATTCCCGCTACGGAAGTCTCCGATTACACAGGCTTTCCGGAAATGATGGACGGCCGCGTCAAAACCCTGCACCCGAAGGTGCATGGCGGCATCTTGGGCCGCCGCGGCGTGGACGATGCGGTCATGGCCGAGAACGGCATCAAGCCGATCGACATGGTGGTCGTCAACCTGTATCCGTTCGAGCAAACCATCGCCAGACCGGACTGCGATTTTGAAACCGCGATCGAAAACATCGATATCGGCGGCCCGACCATGATCCGCGCGGCCGCCAAGAATCATGCCGACGTTGCGGTCGTCGTCAATCCGGCCGATTATGCCGGCATCCTTGCCGAACTGAAAAACAGCGGCAGCAGCCTGTCGGCCAAAACCCGCTTCAATTTGGCGCTAAAAAGCTTCGAACATACCGCCCGCTACGACACGGCCATCTCAGCCTATCTAGGCAACCTGAACGGCGAGCGCTTTCCGGACACGCTGAACCTGCAGTTTTACAAAAGCCAGTCCATGCGCTACGGCGAAAACCCGCATCAGCAGGCCGCTTTCTACCGCGAGAAAGCGCCGGCCTCGGGCACCATCGCCGCAGCGAGACAACTGCAGGGCAAGGAACTGTCCTACAACAACATTGCCGATGCCGATGCCGCGCTCGAATGCGTCAAGTCATTCACCGACAAACCCGCCTGCGTAATCGTCAAGCATGCCAACCCCTGCGGCGTCGCCGAAGCCGACACATTGTTGGCCGCCTATGAACTGGCCTACGCCACCGACCCGACCTCGGCTTTTGGCGGCATTATCGCGTTTAACCGCGAACTCGATAAACAGACCGCCGCTGAAATCATCGGCCGCCAGTTCGTCGAAGTCATCATCGCGCCATCCATCGGCGCCGATGCCCAGACGGTACTGGCTGCGAAACAAAACGTGCGCGCCCTGGAATGCGGCAGCTGGACCCATGCAGATGAAGCCGCGCTGGATTTCAAGCGCGTGGCCGGCGGCCTCCTGGTTCAGGACAGAGACTCCGGCAAAATCACCGCCGCCGACCTGAAAGTCGTCAGCAAGCGTGCGCCGACGGAACAGGAACTGGCCGATTTGCTGTTCGCCTGGAAAGTCGCCAAATTCGTCAAATCCAACGCCATCGTCTACTGCAAGAACGGCCGCACGATCGGCGTCGGCGCAGGACAGATGAGCCGCGTCTATTCGGCCCGCATCGCCGGCATCAAAGCCGCTGACGAAGGGCTGGTCGTGTCCGGCTCGGTCATGGCCTCCGATGCCTTCTTCCCGTTCCGCGACACTGTCGATGCGGCCGCCGAAGCCGGCATCACCGCCATCATCCACCCGGGCGGCTCAATGCGCGACGGGGAAGTCATCGAGGCGGCCGATGAACACAACATTGCCATGGTTTTTACCGGCATGCGTCATTTCAGGCATTAATTAAGAGACATACGGTGGGGGCGGCTTCAGCCGCCCTTTAAAACACCGGCGACTGAAGTCGCCCCCACAAAACATACGAGAATCACCATGAAGATACTGATTGTCGGCAGCGGCGGCCGTGAACACGCGCTGGCCTGGAAAGCCAAACAGTCGACCAAAGTCGAGCAAGTTTTTGTCGCGCCGGGCAATGCCGGCACAGCACTGGAACCGGGCATTGAGAACATAGCGATCGCCGTCGACGATATTGCCGCCCTGCTTGATTTCGCCCAAAAAGAAGCGGTCGGGCTGACCATTATCGGACCTGAAGTGCCGCTCGTAGCCGGCATTGTGGACCGTTTTCAGGAAGCCGGCCTGAAATGCTTCGGCCCTACGGCCAAGGCTGCGCAACTGGAAGGCTCCAAATCGTTCTGTAAGGATTTCATGGCCCGTCACCGCATCCCGACGGCCGAATACCAGACTTTTACCGATAAGGCGCAGGCGCTGGCCTACATTCAGGAAAAAGGCGCGCCCATCGTGGTCAAGGCCGACGGTCTGGCCGCCGGCAAAGGCGTAATCGTTGCCCAGACGGTAGAGGAAGCGAATGCAGCCGTTGAAGACATGCTGTCCGGCAATGTCTTCGGCGAGGCCGGCCATCGCGTGGTTATCGAAGAATTTCTGGCCGGCGAGGAAGCCAGCTTCATCGTGATCGCCGACGGCAAGCACGCGCTACCGATGGCAACCTCTCAGGATCACAAGGCCCGCGACAACGGCGACAAAGGCCCCAATACCGGCGGCATGGGCGCTTATTCGCCTGCGCCGGTCGTAACGTCCGAGATTCATGCGCGCGTCATGCGCGAAGTTATCGAGCCGACCTTGAAAGGCATGACAGCCGATGGGCAGCCTTATACAGGCTTCCTGTATGCCGGCCTGATGATTGGCCATGACGGTTCCGTTAAAGTGCTGGAATATAACTGCCGCTTCGGCGATCCTGAAACGCAGCCTATCATGATGCGCCTGAAAAGCGACCTGGTGGAGCTGTGTGAAGCTGCATTGGCTGGGGAATTGAACAAAGTGGAGACGGACTGGGACGAGCGCGCGGCATTGGGCGTCGTGCTGGCGGCCGGCGGCTACCCCGATGCCTACCGCAAAGGCGACGTGATTTCGGGCCTGCCCGCTCAGGAAAGCGAAGACCGCAAGGTGTTCCATGCCGGCACGCAACAGGTTGATGGCAAGATCGTCACGGCCGGCGGCCGCGTATTGTGCGCCTGCGCCCTGGGCCGCGATATTCAGGAAGCGCAAAGCAAGGCTTATGAATTAACTCGCGGTATCGATTGGGATAACGTTTACTACCGTACCGATATTGGTTTCAAGGCAATAAAATAGCGTTATTTCGAAGTAGGGTACGCACTGCGTACCTTTTGGGCTTGAAAATGGTACGCGATGCGTACCCTACAAAGCTTGTGTAATGAGCCTGTGGGGGCGACTTTAGTCGCCCTTTTGCTACCTGGGCGACTAAAGTCGCCCCACATATTTTTAGACGATAATCCTGCGGAACGTCAGATTGATCCGCTCCTTCTTCACTTGCTTCGTTTTCGGCAGCGCATGCAGCCAGTAATGCTGCATCGCGCCCGCCATCAGCAGCAGGTCGCCGTGGCCCAGCATGATATCCAGCGAAGCCTCGCGCTTTTTCTTATGATGCAGTTTGAACAATCGCTCATCGCCCAAGCTTAACGAAGCAATGACCGGATTGGCCCCCAACTCCTTTTCATTATCGGCATGACAGCCCATCGAATCCCGGCCGTCGCGGTACAGATTGGCCAGAACGCTATTGAAGCGCAACCGACATTGCCGCTCCACTTTTTCCCTGATAACCTGCAGTTCGGCCGTCCAGGGCAACGGCGCATGGTCGACGCCCGAATAACGGTAATGCGCATCGGCATCGCCGTACCAGCACATTAGGCGCGGCACTTTGACCCACTTGCCGAAAATGAAGATGTCCTCTTCCTGCCAGGTCAATTTTTCCATCAATATAGTGAATAACCGATCGGACTCGGGCGGCCGGTAAAACTGCCGGATCAGATACAGCTCGCCGTCGAACGGCAGCAGATTGCCGCCGAAGCCGACAGCATTATCGCGCAATGCATCGGCTTCGGTATCCATCGCTCAGCTGTCGAGGAAAAAGCGCTTCATGACGCGGATCATGGCGTCATGGTCGAATACGCCGGCGCTCTCCCTGATGCTGTGCATGGCCCACATCGGATTGCCGACATCGACCGTGCGAATGCCCAGCCGCGCTGATGTCATAGGACCTATCGTGCTGCCGCAGGGCAGATCGGTCCGATGCGAATATTTCTGATACGGGACGCCGGCCTGCTCGCACCAGCCTGCGAACATCGCCTCCGAAACACTCTCGGTACTGTAGCGCTGATTGGCGTTGACCTTGATCACCGGCCCCTTGTTGACTATGACTTTATGGTCAGGTTCATAGGCGTTCGGGAAATTGGGCTGATAGGCATGCGCCATGTCGGCGCTGACCATGAAACTGCGTGCCAGCGCCCGCTGATAATCATCCCGGTCGGCGGCCGCGGCGATGCGTTGCAGCACATCGGGCAGGAAACTGCCGTCGGCGCCTTTGTGGCTTTCGCTGCCGATTTCCTCGTGATCGAAGAATGCGCAGACCAACGTGCTGTCGGCCTGCAACACAGCCTCATCAAGCAGGGCCGACAAACCGGCATGGCACGATGCCAGATTGTCGAGCTGGCTGTCGGCGTAAAACTCCTGCTGTGCGCCCCAGATTACGCCTTTCTGCGTATCGTAGACATTCAGGTCCCAGGACAGGATGCGCCCGGCTTCGATGTTTGCGGCCTGCGCCAGCAGCGACAGGAAAAACGGTTGCGGCAGCTGCTCCTGCGCGATGGCCGATAGGATCAGCGGCAACTCCAGCTGTTTGTGCAGCTTCAAGCCTTCCTCGTTGACACCGCGATTCATATGGATGGCCAGATTAGGCAGGCGCAGCAAGGCCTGATCGAATTTAACCAGCCGGCTTGCAATCCGGCCCTGATCGTCCTTATAGCCGATGCGGCCAGCCAGGCTCAAATCCCGATCGGTAAAAGTCGCCAATATCGGCCCGCCATAGACTTCGACGCCCAGCCTGACCAGACCATCGACCCAGCCGGCCGCATTGGGCTTGATCCGCAGGCCCGGCGAGTCGGTATGGGCGCCGATGATTTTAAAACCCGTCTCAACCAGCGGCTTTTGCCCGTGCACGAACGCGATGATGGACGAATCGCCGCGCACGACGTAATAGCGCCCGCCGGGCTTCAGCGCCCATTTTTCGGTTTCGTCAAGCTTCGAAAAGCCGGTTGCATCCAATCGGCCGACCATGCTATTGACAGCATGCCAGGGGCTGGGGCTGGCATCGATGAAATCCAGCAAGTCTTGAACCTGTATCTGAGCGCTCATGATCGTTCTTTCAAGTCTAATGCTGCGGAATTGATGCAGTAGCGCAGGCCGGTCGGCGGCGGGCCGTCTTCGAACACATGGCCCAGATGCGCATCGCAGGCTTTACAGGTTATTTCAACTCGGCGCATGCCGTGGCTGGAATCGGTATGGCGAGCCACGCTGTCTTCGGAGATGACATCCCAGAAGCTCGGCCAGCCCGAGCCTGAATTGTATTTGGTTTCGGAGTCGAACAGAGGATTGCCGCAGCACACGCAATGATAGATGCCGTCTTTCTTACAATCGGTATATTTACCGGTAAAAGGCGGCTCGGTGGCTTTATGACGGCAGATATTGAATTGTTCGGGCGTCAGTTTTTCACGCCATTGTTCTTCATTCATAATGTTGTCAGCCATGCATCAGTTGGTAAAACTGCTCATTGTACGCTTTCAAAACAGCATCGCCAAAGCAGACTAAATAGACTTTTTGCAGGTAGGGATTGGCTTTCAGGCATTCGTCGATGGTCCTGATCGCGATATGCGCCGCCTGAGAAATCGGAAACCCGTAAACGCCGCAGGAAATGGCCGGAAAGGCAATCGATTTAAGTTGATAGACCTTGGCCAGCGCCATGCATTCCCGGTAACAAGAGGCCAGCAGATCCGGCTCGTCGTGTCTGCCGTCGGACCAGATCGGCCCCACCGTATGGATCACATGGCGCGCGGGCAGGTTATAGCCCTTGGTGATTTTTGCCTGCCCCGTCTCACAGCCGCCCAAGGTTCTGCATTCGGCCAGCAATTCAGGTCCTGCCGCCCTGTGGATCGCGCCATCGACGCCGCCTCCGCCCAACAATGAGGGATTGGCCGCATTGACGATCGCGTCAACGTCCAGCTTTGTGATATCTGACTCAATAATCTCGATTTTTGCCATAATCGTGCCTTGTTTGCGTGATTAGAAGCCGATTTGTCCTGTTTAGGCCTATGATACAATGTCGAGTTTCAAAAATTTTAACGGAAGGACGGAACTTGCGTGCGCCCGATTTTCCATCAACTTAAAACCGACCCCAAAGGTCCGCGAATTGAACCCAAACAGGTTAAAGCATGGCACAAAACAACAATCCTAAGCCGTTAGGCATCACCGAAGTCGTCCTGCGCGACGCCCACCAATCGCTGCTGGCCACGCGCCTGCGCATCGACGACATGCTGCCGA